>NZ_JBLBUE010000070.1:0-16909 GCF_047290655.1 Alteromonas sp. AMM-1
GAAGGTTTGTTCACTGAACACTTCATGATGCGTCGGTTCATAGGCAACCAGTATAAATTCATCCGGACTAAAGGTTTGCTGAGCAAGCTGAGACTGAATATACAACTGGTTATCTTTGGCCAGCAGGGTATCGGCCGAGGCCGCAATCTTAAACCGTGGGATGCCTGTAGCCGCAACAGCCAGAATGGCGAAGAACACCAGTACCACCATCAACCTGTACCGAATAATGGTGTCTGCAATGCGGGACGCTAAATTAGTTTTCATTTTCACTCTGCTCGTCAGACGTTTGCTTGCCAAACCACATATCCCGCTTTTGCGCCTGTAAATATTGATTGCGGAAGAAAATATACGGATCGTCAGCTTCGTTATACAGCGTGTGATAAGTGTCAGAAAGACGACTAAAGTCATCCACACCGTCGACCGCACGCAGTTGATAATTGTGCGGCGCATGGGTAACGTGATTTACCGGATGCACAAAGCCTTCAGCTAGCACCGACACGCCGTTTCTGACATCGCTTTGCCCGAGTATTGGCAGTACCAGATAAGGTCCGGGTTCAACGCCCCAGGCTGCCAGTGTGTCACCGATAGTTTGTGGCTGTTTGTCGAGCCCGAATAATGAAGTTGCCGGATCAAACAATCCCAGAACCCCCACGGTGGTATTGATCAGGAAGCGCCCGAGATTACTACCAGCATGGTTGATTTCGCCGGCAAATACATGGTTGAGTAAATTCAGCGGCTCGCGAAGATTGTCAAAGAATCGGCCTACTGATTGTCTGGCCGGATCAGGTACAACTGCCCGATACCCTTTGGTAACCGGTGTGAGCACATATTTATACGCACCATGATTAAAGGAAAACATTACCCGGTTAAATCCTTCCCACGGATCGTCTTCCCCGCCAGTTGCTGCGCCACTATTAAGTGACGTTTGTGCCATCGACACCACAGCCGGTTCAACATTGATTTCCCCCTGGGAGGTTGAAATTTTTATCGATTGACCGTTAGACATCGCTTCTTGCGCCGACATGGATTGGGTTGGCTTGTCGAAAGTCAGGGTGTGCTCAGTTGCCTGCTTGTCAGGTAACTGAGCACACCCGGTAACTGCCGTAAGCATCCATCCCGAAAACACGAGCGTTAATACCTTATAATGCATGCCCTTGTCCGGTTTTCATGCGATGGTGGCGCAGTATTGCATTTGCTCGCTCAAGCGAATCATCGCGGTTAAATTGCCAGTTGCGCTGTTCGAATTCCCGCGCTTCACTTAAATAATAAATGATGCGTTTTAATCGCAACGAATGAACCCGGTTTTGAGTATTAAAACGGGTATCTTCGATAGCGACTTCAAGTGATTCGATGGCGTTACTGTATTCTGGAGGCGCAGCCACTTCAGTTGTAAATTGTGCGCTATCCTGATCCTGTACCCATTGTGTGAGAGGCGTTGATTGACTGGTTGCCCATACTCCGCTGCAAACCAGTAGAGATCCAAATGCCCATTTTGTTACGTTATGCATTGTCGTCACCACTGTGTTGGTTTTGCTTTCACACCGGATGTCACTGCTCTCCGGCTCCAGGCTAATCGGCATACCGAATTAGCGTAATGTTTGTCCTAAACAGCCGGGGCTCAGTTTATAGGGTAGCGTCTTCAGCGTTAACGGGTTCTGCTGGCTCGTTCAGTCTGATCTGATATTCAGCAGGATTGGCTGACTCTTCATATCGCGCAAACCAATTAAAATATGCTCGCTCGCCGTTTTGAAACTGTGATTTGGTCTCGGCTTTGTCCATGTAACTCAATTCCTGCTAATAAACGTTATGTAAAAAAAGAGAAGCCACCTTTGGGTAGCTTCTCTTAATCATTATTCAGATTCATCAACGGTAAGCTCATCGTCTACCGACTCAACATCTGATGTATTTTTTGCGATTTCAATTGCCAGCGCACGTGCACTTTCACTTTCAACGGTGCCCTTTAGCATCACGTGGCCATTGGCTACGTCTACATCGATATCAAGGCCAGAAATATCACTGTCCATCAGCAATTTAGACTTCACCACTGTCGCAATTTTGGCGTCTTTCAATTCTTGTGACACCGGCTTTTTATCAGCCATATGCTCACTATCGTCGAGACTGACGACTGAAAGCTGGTTATCAACCTTAGTTACGCCTTCAATTCCGGCTACCAATTCTTCTGCCAGCTTTTTATCGATACGACTGTCGACTTTACCTGTCAGGATCACAACCCCCTCTTTTACATCGGTATTGATGTCAAAAGAATTCAGGTGTGTGTTAAACAACAAAGATGCTTCTGCCTTGCCATCAATCCAGGCATCCTTCGCTTTATCTTCCCATTCGGTAGACGCATATACAGAGGTTGCAGCGGTAGTAGCGAATACACCAACTGCGATACATGATAAAAGTGAACGTTTCATGGAATATCTCCTGTTTAGAGTTCACAGACTCTACAGCGAGATTTGGGCCAGAATTTCAACCCTTTGTTTTAAATGAATAAACTTAAATAAACTTAGACTAAAGACGAAGAAATCTGTAGCAATTTCTCGACAGTTTGTAGAAGTTACCGATGGTATAAACCGGCATTATGCCATCGGTTAAGACGTTTAAGATGTAACGCGGGCAGATGCAGCGGCAAAATTGGTTGGCGTACGCTTTTTCTGCAATAACTGCGCAATAGCGTCACAAATTGTTTCACGCTTCTTAAAATAACTCAGCGCTATTAATTTGTTTTCACTTGGCCAAATTGCTTGCTCAAGCAAGAATTTGTCGTTGTCGGATAACGCACTGGTATCCAGTTCAATAGCCACGGCTTTTTTGTTAGGCTTAAGCAGCATTGGCGAAGCCGATTTTACAATGTCGGGCGCGACAAACAGAAACTGCCTGGAGATCGGATCTTTCACCACACCTATCCTGCCATGATAATACAATATAGCGGGCCACCCTTCGGAGATGCGGCTCTGGTAAAAAATGAGAAAGGTAAACAACAACAAAACAATAAATGTCATGCTGACAAAGAACATAGATAATCCTGGGGCCACCGAAACGATACCGGCAATGCCAAGAACAAATAACATCCAGAAACCAAACACCCTGCGCAATACAAACGGCGATACGCCAGACAGCACCTGCGCATGTTTGATTTCCTGAGGCTCAAGTTGGAATAAACTCACCAACGAATTTGTTTTCACATCGTTCAACATTGTTGTCTGCTTTGATTTGTCATCTAATCACATCATACCCAATTGCAGTATTATCAAAAAGGTTTAATGTGGGCTTTTTTCTAAAAAAAACAGCCGCCTATATACGTTCATTAGCCATGCGTTCAACGTTAGGCTTCAAATGATGAACCTTGTACGCTTATCCGCCCCAATTTGATTATAATGAACGCCTTTTATGGCATTATTCCGTTCGATGCCCAATCCATACAGAAAGTTCATACATTTCCAAGGAACGACAAACATGTCTGCACACCCTGTTATAAATTCTCTCGCGTCTGTACTCAGTGAAGCACATATCCTCACAGAATCAAAACGCACTGAGCACTATCGCTCAGGGTGGCGCTCAGGCAGGGGCGAGGCATTGGCAGTGGTATTTCCTCAAACCTTATTACAGCTTTGGGAAATTCTGGAAATCTGTGTTGAACACAATTGCATTATCATTATGCAGGCCGCTAAAACCGGTCTTACTGAGGGTTCAACTCCAAGTGGACAGGATTACGACCGCGACATCGTGATCATCAATACGCTGGCGATGAACGAGTTGGTATTACTGGGAAACGGCGAGCAAATACTGAGTTTTCCGGGTACCACGCTGCATCAGTTGGAATCATCGTTAAAACCGCTCGGACGCGCACCGCATTCGGTCATTGGCTCATCATGTCTGGGAGCCTCTGTAGTGGGCGGCGTAGCCAATAATTCCGGCGGCGCGTTAGTTAAACGAGGTCCTGCCTATACAGAACTCGCCCTGTTCGCCCGCGTAACAAAAGAAGGTAAGCTGGAATTAGTTAACCACCTGGATATCCCCCTTGGCGAGTCACCTCGGGAGATATTACACAACCTGCAACATGGTCAGTTTGATAAAAACATAACGCCCACTGCGCGTAAAGCCAGTGCGTCTGATTACGAAGCGCGACTGCGCGATGTAGATGCAAACACGCCCAGCCGTTTTAATGCCGACACCAGTCGACTTTTCGAAGCCAGTGGCTGTGCGGGGAAGCTGGCTGTGTTTGCGGTGAGGCTGGACACCTTTGCCATCGCCAAACAGGAAAAAACCTATTACATTGGCACCAATAACCCGGATGTGCTCACTGCGTTGCGCCGGCACATACTCAGCACATTCAAATACTTGCCCGAAGTCGGTGAATACATGCACCGGGACATTTTCGACATTGCCCGGGACTATGGCAAAGATACCTTTTTAAGCGTTAAGCACCTGGGCACACAACGCCTGCCCAAACTCTTCGCCTTAAAAGGTAGAATCGATGCCTTACTGAACAAGCAAAGCTGGCTTCCGAAATATTTATCCGACCGGGTAATGCAAGGCATTGCCCGTTGTTTTCCGGCTCACTTGCCCGAGCGACTCAACGCCTATCGCGACCTGTATGAACATCATCTTATTTTAAAAATGAGCGACAATGGCATCGCTGAAGCCGATGCATACCTAGCTGAGTTTTTTGCGCAAAATCACCAGCGAGGCGATTATTTTTCCTGTACCGCCGAAGAAGCAGCCAGTGCTTACCTGAACCGCTTTGCGGCGGCGGGCGCGGCGATTCGATATCAGCTTCTCAATCAGCGGCATGTGGGTGATATAGTGGCGTTGGATATTGCGCTCAAACGCAACGACATACAGTGGGTTGAATCACTGCCTGATTCGATTAGCCAGCAGATCGACAAAGCCCTGTATTACGGCCATTTTTTCTGCCATGTGTTTCATCAGGATTACGTTCTGAAAAAAGGCGCTGATGCCAAAGCAGTGAAAGCCGCCATGTTAACATTGCTCGACAGCAGAGAGGCTAAATACCCGGCAGAACACAATGTGGGGCATCTTTACAAAGCAGAGGATGGCCTGGCAGCCTTTTACCGGGAATTAGATCCCACCAATACCTTCAATCCAGGCGTAGGAAAACTCGATAAGCACAAGCGACAATGCGGGTGCTGTTGAGCTCCTCTCAATAAAGACTCACTAGCGAAGTGCGACAATTTGCCGCACGCGTAGTTTTGTTACGAAGATTACAATACGCATAGAGAAAAATCAGGTAACCACATAAATTTCCTATAAATTTGGAATAAACCAAAGAAAAAATCTGGTTACCTGCTTATTGTTAATCCTTATGGAGAACACTGTGCGCAACCGGACAATATTGCCAATATTTATCACAAGTACGTTATCACTTACCGTTAACTCTGCTTTTGCCAATACACCAGTCAATAACGAGATTGAACATATCAGGATTAATGGACATCAAAATGGCTTACATCAACATACCCGTGGCTTAAACGAAGAAGATATCAGGAATGCGCTTGGCGCAGTTACTGACAGTGCTCAGTTACTTAGCACTTTACCCGGCATTCACATCAACGCTGCTGGCGGACTATCTGGATTACCCGCCATTAGAGGATTAGCCGATGATCGACTGCGCATCCAAACCGATGGCATGGATTTAATATCCTCATGCCCGAATCACATGAACCCACCGCTCTCCTACCTGTCGCCATCCTCTCTGGCCGATATATCGGTATTTACCACCGTTACGCCGGTAAGTCAGGGTGGAGACAGTATTGGCGGCACAATCAGCACAACCAGAAAACAACCAGAACTTGTTGCGCCGGGTGAAAATACTACCGTAAGCGGAGACATTGGTGGTTACTGGCGCAGTAATAACCAGGCACAGGGTATACAGGCAAATCTGAATATCGCAGGTGAGACATGGGGTATTCGTTACAGTGGCAACGCCAGTAAGGCTGATAATTACCGTGCCAGTGCTGCTTTTAAAAACGCTACAGCCACAGGCCGACCAGAGCACTCACTCAGGTTGGATGAAGTTGGCTCTACTGCCTACAAAACCCAAAACCATAGCCTGGCTTTACGCTATCAGCATCAGGCAGATGAGCTGGACTTACAAATTAATCATCAAAACATGCCTTATCAGCTTTACCCCAACCAGCGTATGGATTTACTAGACAATGAACAGCTAAGTATCAACGCCGCGTGGCGGCGACAAACTACCTGGGGCAAAGTGATAACGCGGATCTATCAGGAAGACGTTGACCATTACATGAACTTTGGCGACGACAAGCAGTTTTGGTATGGCTCACTTGCTGCAATGGGTATGCCCTGCTCTCCTGTTCGCTTTACCGGGGATCCTGAGGGAACCTGTGCTGCAGGTATGCCTATGTACAGTGAATCTGTATTGCGTGCAGCAACAACCGACATTGAATGGATAAAAAGCCACACTGACACCCTGCGTTTTGGTGCTGGCATACAATTGTATACTCTTGATGATTATTGGACGGCATCGGGCGGTGGTATGGGGCCTGGCACGTTCGAAAATATCGATAATGGACGCCGCAATCGCCTGTTCATGTATGTAGAGCGCGAGCAGAAAATAACACCAACCGTAACAGCAAACTACGGTGCCCGCGCGGAAAATATTGCCTTGAGCAGCGGCGAAGTTCAGGGATACGCAACCGGTGAAAATGCGCCAGGCATGCAATACCTGCAAGCCCTGATGTTTAATATGGGAAATCGGGATGACAATCAGTTCAATCTCGATATAACCGCAGCCTTGAATATTAAAGTCAGTAGTGAAGTTTCTGCCGAAGTAGGCGTATCGCGCAAAGTTCGGTCACCAAATCTTTATGAAAAATACACCTGGTCGAGCTGGATGATGGCCGCATCAATGAACAATACGGTTGGCGATGGCAACGGCTATGTTGGTAACACAGATCTGAATGCGGAAACGGCCTACTCAATCTCAGCCAGTCTATTGTGGCAACCTCAAAACAGTGGCGCTCAATACTCATTGTCACCTTATTTTACCTATGTTGATGACTATATTGACGCAGTAGCAGCAACTACCATGTGGAATTCGGGGCAGTTTAATGTGCTTACTTACAACAACCAGGCAGCCAGATTATTCGGTGTAGACGCGAATGCCCAATATCAGTTCAACACAGCCAATTGGGGTAGTTTTGTTGTAGAGGGTATCGTCAGCATAACACGGGCAGAAAATACCGAAACAGACAGCGGCCTCTATCAGACTCTGCCCTTACACGGCAATCTAGCCATCAACCATGTGTCGGGCCCCTGGCAAACACAAATAACTTGGGAGTTTGCCGCCGCTAAGACGAACATTTCAGAGGTTAGAAACGAAATAGAAACCGCAGGGTACGGATTATTGGGATTACAAACAGGCTATGTCACGGAGCAGTTTCGCGTAGATTTAGGAGTAGAAAACCTGCTCGACAAATTCTATTTTGACCCTACAGCAGGCACTTATACCGGGCAAGGTATGACCATGTCTATGAATGGTATTCCATTTGGTATCGGAGTACCGGGTATGGGCAGAAGTGCCTTCATTAGCGGTACACTTTACTTCTAATACGCAGAAGACTGGTATTACAGGTTCCATATCAGAGTGTTAATGATAAGCTAAGTGCTTTCAGAGTAAGTTCAAGGTAGCCCATTACACCATGCTTTTATTGCTGTACCTGGCACTATTCGGTAAACAACGTGCACCTTCGGGGCTTGTGATAACTCTGGTGCTGTTTGAGATCATCGTGGTGAATACCTCGATAGCACTCAATGGGGCCGCAAGTAACCCGTTTGCCAGTGTCTTATTGGTTCCGTTGATTCTCGGATTGGTCTGGTTACCTGTGTTGCCTGGCCTGGTTGTGTTAGCAATTAGTGTCGTTGCCCAGGCCATGCAGCTTATGGCACCAATCAGCGACCACCATGGCGCCATGATGCAGAGTCACGCTCAGGGTATGATTGGAAGCTTTATTGTTACCAGTTGCATGATTGCTGCTGTTGTTCACTTTTTTAAATATCAGCTAAAAGTAAAACAAGCTGCAATCCAGCAACTGCGTGAAAGACAGTTGCGAGACGAACAATTGTTGGCAATTGGCACCGCGGCCGCTCAGCTTACCCATGACGCAGCAACGCCGGTGCAAAGTATGCAGCTATTACTGGAAGAATTGCAGGACTCGCCCGGTTCACCGGATTTAAGTGAACTGCAAATGCAATTTGATATTCTGCAAGCTCTGCTTAGTAACTGGCGTGACGTTGCAAACGAAGTCAGAGCGGCAAAGGTCAGTGATTTCAGCGTACAGTCAATACTGAATAGCGCGCGGCATATTGTGCGCCTTAGCCGGCCAGAAACTGAGGTCAACTGGCCGTCGCCCGAAAACGCCTATGAACACGTTTATATCACCGCCGATCGCACACTGGTGCCAGCAATCGCCAGTATTATCATTAATGCCTGTGATGCGGCAAACCTGCATCACAATAACACGGTCAATATTCAATCAGATCTTCAAGGTGAATCGTGGCAACTCAGCATCGACAATCCCAGCGATAATGACAATCCCTTACACAGCAATTTAGGTGCAAAAATAGTAAGCAGTGAGAATGGTTCAGGTGTTGGAGCAGTCTTATCCAATGCAACTGTAGAAAAGTTTCGCGGCACAGTGCACTGGCAATATGAACAAGCTCGCGTACACACCACAATAACGCTTCCGGTGACGACATGACTACACCAATATTGCTGCTAATTATTGATGATGACGAAAACTACACGCGAATTTTAAAACGACGATTTGAACAGGTCACTGATTTGCAATTGATGTGTTTCAAGCGCGCATCGGAGGCACTAAAATTTACTCCTGCGTCGCCGGTTTTCGGTATTTTGCTGGATATGATGATGGAAGACGAAACCGGTTTGGATTTTGTAGCGCCACTTCAGACACATTTTACTCCTCAACACCTGATAATCATGACCGGTTATGCCAGCATAGCCACCACCGTTACAGCCATTAAACGTGGCGCAACAGACTACGTTGCCAAACCAATTGCTTTTAAAGCACTGCTGGAAAAACTGGGATTAGTCACTGGCGATAACACCAGCTCGATTGTCCCGGCACCACTTACCGCCGCGCAATTGGAATGGGAGCACATTCAACGGGTACTTACTGATCATCAGGGTAATATTACAAGAGCGGCAGAAGCATTGGGAATGCACCGGCGCAGTCTGCAACGTAAATTACAAAAATATTCGCCCCTCAAACAATAAAAGAGTCATGACTTCACTAACAATAACAACAAGAACCCTACACAAGTGGCTAATGCGATGCATAGGCATACAAATGTTGATCTGGGCTGCTACTGGCCTGTATATGGTAAGCATGGATATCCATTTCATCCATGGCGAAACGCTAACAGATGATAAACACGCTACATTTAATATCGGTGATGCCACCTACCCTATCAGCGAGTTACTGGCGCGATTTCCCACCGCAACCGATATCGTGCTGTATAAACGTTTGGATACCCTTGCCTATCGATTTTCAGTAACTAATAGCAAACAATCGATAGTGGTTAGTGCGCAAAATGGCAATGAACTAAGCCTGATAACACAATCCGATGCCAGTCACATCGCTTTGGCATCGGTGGCAGAGCCTGCCAATATCAGGCTAACCAAACTCATTGATTTACCCCAGGCCATGCCTGCTGAGTTAAGCCCGCGATGGTTACCGGTCTGGCAGGTCACGTTTGACGATCTGGCTGCCACCACGTTCTACATCCAGCAATCCACCGGCCAGATAGTTACCAGGCGGCACCACTTCTGGCGCGCATTCGACTGGATGTGGCGTTTTCACATTATGGATTATGACGATGGCGAGAATGTTGCTAATCCCTTGCTGACGGTACTCGCCATCCTTGCTGTTATTGCAATCATCAGTGGTGTGGTGCTCCTAATTTCCAGGTTTATCCCAGTGCGCCCTTCTGGTGTTAACACTGCAGAAGGCGTCGCTCATGAATAAACGGATTGTAATTTCAGGGTGGCATAAGTGGTTGTCGTTACTTGTTGGGCTTCAATGCCTGATTTGGACAGGCACCGGGATCTACTTCAACCAAATGGACAGTGAAGCGGCATCGGGCAATCAGTACCGAACATCGGTTTCGCACCGCGGCAATACACCAAGCAGTACCTTCACGTCTTTGGCAACACTCCCGATTGCTGAACCTATACTATCAGCAGAATTGATCTGGATATCGGGCACCCCGCTTTATCAGATAAAAACAGAGCTGCCTTTGCACGATTACGTTACCCAGCAACATGCCCTGTATCACGCGGTAACCGGCTTACCCTGGTATATTCAGCCAAACGATATTCAGCGCATAGCCGTTCGTTCCTATACCGGACCAGGTGAGGCATCGGCTCCTGAACTCATACTCCCGCCTTTTGATTTCGATGGCCGACAGCAAAATCCATTGTGGAAAGTGTCTTTTAGCGACGAAGTACATACCAATGTGTATCTGAATGCCGATACCGGTAGAGTGATTGCCCACAGTAACGATCATTCCCGCCTGAAACATTTAATGCTCACACTGCATTTTATGGATTACACCAACAGCGGTGGATTTAATCATCCGCTAATTGTAGCATTTGCCATCGCTACATTAATGCTGGCAGTAAGTGGCCTGTTACTGGCCTACCAACGTTTACCAATGCGAACCGCACGCGCCAATACGCACATTGACGTGCAGGTTATTCAGGCCGGGGAAACAACACAATTATCGTTACGCGCCAATCAGCCGTTGCTTTTTGCGTTGGCGAGTGCGGGTATTCACGTCCCCACAGAATGTGGCGGCGGCGGTACATGTGGACAGTGTGTAGTGCAAACCGACACCAGTGTTGCCATCAACGACGTTGACCGGCACCACCTGAGTGAGGACGCATTGGCTAGCGGTGAACGGCTCAGTTGTCAGCATCTTTGTAGTGAATGCAAAGTGGTCACGCTCAAATAGCATCAAACAAAAAACCGCACTGCATGCGGTGCGGTTTTTTGGCCAAGCCAGTTAAAACTCTTCAGTATCAATATCGCCTTGTGCCGCGGCCGGGTACCTGGGCCCTTTTACTGTTTGCTGATTAATCAGCTCACCGGCAGAGCGTAATACCTCGGCAGACACCTTCAATGTGCTTGCCGCGATATTTTCCATCATATGTGCTTCAATACGCGTGCCTGGCAGTGCATGAATAAAATCGCCCTGGGCCAAAACCCACTTAATCGCGAGCTGCGCAGGAGTGCAGCCAGCCTGTTCTGCCAAACGGGCAAATTCAGCGTACAATTTGCGGTTAGCCTGCCAGTTTTCACCTTGAAAACGCGGCATACCACAGCGAATATCGCCAGCGTCGAGTGTACTGATATCAGTAAAGGTATTGCTCAGAAAGCCCCTGGCTAATGGGCTGAATCCCACGAACGCGATGTTCAGCGATTTACAAGCCTCCAGCACAGCAATTTCAGCATTGCGTGTCCACAGGGAATATTCTGTTTGCAGTGCCGCAACGGGGTGTTCCTGATGCGCGCGCATCAAGGTTTGTGCAGAGACTTCCGATAATCCAATTGCACCAATTTTACCGGCTTTTACCGCATCCCCCAAAGCGCCCACACTTTCTTCCACGGGTACATCCGGGTCGATACGGTGCAGGTAATACAAGTCGATGTAGTCGGTTTGCAGGCTTTTCAGGGCGGTGTCCAGTGTTGCATGTAGTGTTTTAGGGTGCCCGTTGATAACGCGCTTGCCATTTACCCCGGTCATACCGCACTTGCTGGCTAAAAGGATCTCATTACGAAAGCCCTTAATTGCCTTACCCACCACCACCTCGTTGGCCCCAAAGCCATACAAAGCAGCAGTGTCAAAGTGATCCATGCCTGCCTCGTAAGCGCTTTGGATCAGACTTATAGCATCACTTTCGGGTAGCTTTCCGCTATAAGCATGACTGACATTCATACAGCCAAAACCAATTTCCCCTACCCATTTACCGGCCAGTTTCCGTTTATTCATCATGGTACTCCTCAAAGCAAAACGGCTTGCACCAGGCAAGCCGTTAACGGTAAGCGTAGTCAATTACGCAGATAATTGTTGCTCAAGTTCGTGCAGCACGCGATAACAGTTTAGCACCTGTCCTACGCTTGAGTTTGGCTCGCGGCCTTCCTGAATTGCAGCAACAAACTCGCGATCCTGCAGTTCTATGCCGTTCATCGACACATCCACTTCAGACACATCGATTGGGTTTTCTTTTCCATCAACCAGGTCGTCGTAACGGGCAATATAGGTACCGTTATCACAGATATAACGGAAGAAGGTACCCAATGGTCCATCGTTGTTAAACGACAAAGACAAGGTACAAATTGCGCCATTTTCAGCTTGTAACTGAATAGACATGTCCATGGCAATACCCAGTTCAGGATGGATTGGACCCTGAATTGCATTGGCTTTCACTACTGGCGATCCAGCCTGATACGCAAACAAATCCACAGTATGTGCAGCATGGTGCCATAGCAGGTGATCGGTCCAGGAGCGCGGCTCGCCTTTGGCATTGATGTTCTTGCGGCGGAAGAAATAGGTTTGAACATCCATTTGCTGAATGTTCAGCTCGCCAGCAGTAATTTTGTTATGCACCCATTGGTGTGAAGGGTTGAAACGACGGGTATGACCTACCATGCATACTTTGCCGGTTTCCTGCTGAGTTTTCACTACCGCTTCGGAATCGGCCCAGCTGTCTGCCAGTGGGATTTCTACCTGCACGTGTTTGCCGGCTTTCATACACTGAATAGCCTGTGATGCGTGCTGTTGGGTAGGCGTACACAGGATCACGGCATCCGCATCACTTTCCAGCGCATCTTCAAGGCTGGTATACACATTAGGGATTCCGTACTGGTTTGCTACGCCCTGGGTTTTCTCCAGTGAACGGCCCACCAGGCCAACTACTTCTGCACCATCGATATTCTGCAAGCCGTCCAGGTGTTTAATGCCAAAGGCACCCGGGCCCACTACAATAATTTTCATATTCGTTACTCCACGTTTTATTCAGGTTACGTGAGCGGCAATGCCGCTGCTTAATCCGCCCAGTACAAGCGCATCGGATTGTCGATCAGCAATTTCTGCTGCAGCGCTTCTGTAGGGGCAATTAAAGGGATCATGTCTACCAGTTTGCCGTCATCGGGCATGTGGCTTTTCATATTCGGGTGCGGCCAGTCGGTGCCCCACAATACGCGATCAGGGAAACGTTCCACAACAGTGCGGGCAAATGGCACAACGTCAAGATAACCGCCATTTGGGCCACTTACTGAAAGACGTTCCGGGCAACTCACTTTCGACCAGAAATTCGGATTTTCTTCCAGCAATTTAAGAAACAAACCAAATTGCTCGCCATCCACAGGCTGAGTTACATCTGGTCGCCCCATGTGATCTACCACTACCGTAGTGGGCAGGCTGGTGAAAAAATCATATAGGTCTGGTAGTTCTGCGGCTTCGAAGTAAATCACAATGTGCCAGCCAAGGCGCTTAATACGATTAGCGATAAGCGTTAAATCGTCAAACGGTAAGGCATCCACCAAACGCTTTACAAAGTTAAAGCGAACGCCGCGAACACCCGCAGCATGCAATGCATTCAGTTCTTCGTCGGTAACACTGGCTTTAACCGTCGCTACACCGCGTGCAAGACCGTTACTGTGGTTCAATGCGTCAACCAATGCGCGGTTATCAGCACCGTGGCAGGTAGCCTGCACAATTACATTGCGGGAAAAGCCCAGGTGATCGCGCAGCGCCCACAGTTGATCTTTAGAAGCATCACAGGGAGTGTATTTGCGTTCAGGTGCGAACGGAAACACATCGCCTGGCCCAAACACGTGGCAATGGGCATCTACAGCACCTGCTGGCGCCTGGTAACCAGGCACCGACGGGGATTGATGCCAGTGCAACCAATCGGCATCGGGGGTAAACTGACTCACAGGCCCATCTCCTTCAATTTGACATCCAGTCGCGGATAAACGCGACGAGCATTGCCAGAGTATATCGCGGTGCGGTCTGCATCAGACAAATTCAATGCATCCACGTAACGCTTGGTGTCGTCAAAATAGTGACCGGTTTCGGGATCAATCCCGCGTACCGCACCAATCATTTCAGATCCAAACAAAATATTTTTGATATCGATTACTTCAAACAACAAATCGATACCCGGCTGATGATACACACAGGTGTCAAAATACACGTTTTTCATTACGTGCTCAGCCAGCGGCGGCTGATTCATCATATCGGCCAGCCCGCGATAGCGCCCCCAATGATACGGAACCGCACCACCGCCGTGGGGAATAATAAAGCGCAGGTCAGGGAAGTCCTTAAATAAATTGCCTTCCAGGAATTGCATGAAAGCCGTGGTGTCAGCATTCATGTAGTGCGCGCCGGTAGCATGGAAGTTTTCGTTGCATGAACCTGATACGTGAACCATCGCAGGGACATCCAGTTCTACCATTTTCTCGTAGAAGGGATACCAGCTTTTATCGGTTAGTGGTTTAGACGTCCAGTGGCCGCCCGACGGATCCGGGTTAAGGTTACAGCCCACAAAGCCAAGTTCAGTAACACAACGCTCCAGTTCTTCTACCGAATTTTTAATTGGTACACCGGGCGACTGCGGCAGCTGACACACACCAATAAAGTGTTGAGGGTACAAATCCACAACGCGCTTGATCAGGTCATTACAGGCGCTTGTCCACTGTTTGGATACCGCCTCATCGCCCACATGATGGGCCATTGCTGACGCGCGGGGTGAAAAAATGGTCATGTCTGAACCGCGTTCTAATAGCAGTTTCAACTGGTTTTTTTCGATACTTTCACGAATTTCATCGTCGCTGATAAAGGGAACTTCTGGCAATGCCTGCCCCGATTCGAATGCCTTAATCTGCGCTTTTCTGAACAACTGCAATGGCTCTGGTGCAGTAGTGTAGTGTCCATGACAATCAATGATCATGCTGATGTCCTCAATCGTTGTTATTCTGCTACTGGCTGGCACTGATTCGGTACCAGCACTTCTCCACGCATTAATAATCGGGCGGTACGCAGCAAGGCTGCGCGTTTTACACTGAATGTATTTAACGCATTTGCGCCACTGATATCCATTTCTACCGTAAATGCGCCGGTAGGATGTTCAATTGTGAGTATTTGACTTTGTGAACTGTTATCGGCCGCTTTGTTTACATAATCGCTCGCTACCGTGCCAGCCAGTACACAGGCAGTAGCTACGCTAACCGAACCCAACACGCCGATAGCATCATGTACCCGGTGCGGAATAAACGTGTGGGTATTCACTACCCCACCATGTACCGGTGCTGATAACAGGCTCATTTTAGGCACGGTTTTGTTGGTCACATCGCCAAGATTCATCAGTTTGCCTGCTTGTAGACGAATGGCTTCTATTTTGGCTTTCACGTCGGCCTTGGCTTCCAGCTCTGCCGGACTTTCCTGCCCGGTAGCGCCCACTGCCGAAGCATGTAGTAACACCACTGGCATGCCATTGTCGACACAGGTCACTGCAACACCGTTGATTTCGTCAATGGCGTTACCAGTGGGAAATAGCGCGCCACACGACGAACCCGCTACGTCCAGAAAATCAATCATCACTGGCGCAGCTGTTCCAGGCACGCCATCAATCGCAGCGTCGCCTTCGTACTGAACTTCGCCATTGGGCGTTTGGATACGGGCAACAGCCAGTGCTCCGGTGTTAACCATGTGAATGCGCACATCGGTTACATCTGACTGCGCGCTCACCATACCCTGCTCAATAGCGTATGGACCCACACCGGCCAGAATATTTCCGCAGTTTTGTGCGTCAGTCACCCGCGCTTCGTCTACCACAACCTGCAAAAACAAGTAGTCTACGTCGGCATCTTCTCTTGTTGACGGGCTGACCACCGCCACTTTACTGGTTAACGGGTGTGCACCGCCCATGCCATCAATCTGGCGTTCGTCCGGCGAACCCATCGCGGCCAGCAATATAGCATCGCGCTGGGTAGCATCCGACGGTAAATCACTGGCCTTAAAATACAGGCCTTTGGATGTGCCACCGCGCATTACATAGGCAGGAATCGCTTTCACGACTAGTTTTCCTCACCGTATTTAACGTAGCGCAAGCCTTTTTCTGCCAGGCGCTCTCGCATGTTGTAAATGTCCAGGCCCAGTTCACCCGCCGCTAAACGCACGCGCTTACTGTCTTCGTTTGCCACGCGCGCCAGTACTTTTTCGTGTACGGCATCGGCTTCTTCCCGTGCAACCACCACAACACCATCGTCGTCGGCAACCACAATGTCACCCGGATTGATTAGCGCACCTGCACACACTACAGGCACGTTAACACTGGCAATGGTTTCTTTCACTGTACCTTGCGCAAATACTGCGCGAGACCACACAGGAAATTCCATTTCGGTAAGGGTAGCGATATCCCGCACGCCGCCATTGATAATCAAACCTTTTACACCGCGCGCTTTCAGTGACGTGGCCAGCAAATCACCAAAAAAGCCGTCATCACACGGACTGGTTGGGGTAACTACCAGCACATCACCTGGCTGGCACTGCTCAACCGCTACGTGAATCATCCAATTATCACCTGGTGCAACCTGGCACGTTACCGCTGGACCTGCTATTGCAGCCGGGCGGTAGATTGGCCGCATGGCTTTGTCTAATAATCCCTTGCGCCCCTGCGCTTCATGCACAGTAGCAACCTCTGCCCCCTGATAATGTTCAATGGTAGACGCTGACGGTCTTGGACAGCCTGTTACACAAATTGCCATGGTAAATAATCCTGCATTCATTTCGTTATGGATTTAGTATGCGACAGCACAGCTAAAAA
>NZ_JBLBUE010000071.1:0-16830 GCF_047290655.1 Alteromonas sp. AMM-1
GAATGAGGACGTTACCTTTCGTTACAGTGCAACGCAAACGGTAACGGTTTATACGCAGAATGTTCCAACTGTGCGCCTTGCAATGCAACATATGTCTGAGCTGTTGGCAAAAGGGGTTGCGTTAAGCACCGAGAGTTATCAGGCCCGTACCGAGTTCATGTTCACCCGCCTCAATGAGGTAAAACCAGCCATGATTGAAGAGGCAACGGTAAACGCCAGGGAAGTGGCAGAGAAGTTTGCCAATGATTCAAACAGTACATTGGGCAAAATTAAACGCGCTAATCAAGGGCAGTTTTCAATATCTGAGCGCGACAGCCAGCATCCACATATCAAAATAGTGAGAGTGGTATCAACCATAGAATATACGCTGGTTGATTAACGATTGGGCGAGGCAATTATAGGTATGAAACCCCAACCCATGCTAAGCTATTTATAGTGAATGGCCTATGTAAGTGACTATGGCAGATCAACATCAACCAGCCCAGTTAGAGTTTTTTGCTTTGCAAAGCCCATGTATTGGCGTGTGCCAAAGTGGGCCAAAAGGGTTTTGTAAAGGGTGTTTCCGCTCACGGGAAGAGCGCCTGTATTGGTTGAAGGTTGATGATGCTACCCGCCGGGTGATCCTGGAAGCCTGTCAGCGGCGCAAGCGTTACGCGCAGCGTCGGCAATCGGGCGATCAGAACAGTATGCAGGATAACCTGACTGAGCAGGGCAGTTTGTTTTCCGATGACGTCGGTTAACGCTTTCTGACGGTAACCAACGCAGCCTGAGATTACCGGTTAAAAATCCCGGAAACTTTCAAATTCGCTGATATACTTATTTGAAAATTGAGAGGTTTTAGCATTAATGAACCAATATATCGAATACGCGACTCATTCATTCACCTTACCAGACATTTGCCTGCGTTTGCGCAATGTACTGGACGATCCCCGTTCAGATATGGACGACATCGCCGCGTTAATCAGTGTTGATCCTTCTCTGACAGCTAAAATCCTGCGTTTAGCAAACAGCGCTTTGTTTCGCTTTCCTTCGCAGGTAGATTCCATTACCAAAGCGGTAAGCGTAATCGGCGGTGAAGCGTTATATAATCTGGTGCTGGCAGAAACTGCGAATATTGCGTTTAAGCATTTTGATAATGAATGCCTGATGTTAGACGAGCACTGGCGACAATCGGTGTTTACTGGCATGGTGGCCAAGTATCTGGGCAAAGAACTTAATGTACGCGGCAGCGATCGCTTTTTTGTCATGGGGATCCTGCAAAACCTCAGCGAATTGGTGGTTGCCAAGAAAGACGCAAAGAAATACCAGGCCTACATGAAAGATGACCATCCGGGTACTCCCTGGGAGCGTCAGCAACAACATTTTGGCTTTTGTTTCAGTGAATGTAGTGGTGAGATAATGGAACGCTGGCGTTTGCCGATGCCGCTGTATTATCCGGTTAAGTTTGCACATAATCGGGTTAAATTGGCTAGCGACTTAGACGTGTCTTTGTTAACCTGTGCCATAAGGCTTACAACAACGCATTATCAGTGTGATAAATACGCAGATTTGGACATCATTACACCTGATATGACTCGTTTGTTGCCAATTGATGACGAAGTGCTGCAAAACGCCAAACTTTATGCACAAAAGGAAACCAATAAAGTGGCAATGTCTGTGATGTAGCACCAACAGGCACATAACAACAAATAAAACACTTTCAGATGGTACACCGAATTATTCTCAGTGCGCTGATCTCACTGATTTGTAGCAGTTTTTGCGCTAATGCTGCCGACAAAGATTTGATCAGAACGCTCTATCATGCCGATTTTGTTGAATACGATGAAGAGCCCAAAGACCGTTTCACGCTGGACGGGCAGCTGGGTATTATCTTTTCGTCGGGTAATACCAACGCTACGTCAATAAAAAGCAGCCTCAAATCCGAGCATGAAAACGACATGTTCGCCAATCAGTATTGGGTGGAGTTTTTGTATAAGCAGTCGGAAGTCGATAGTGACGAAGGCACTTTAAAGCAAACCACAGCCCAACGTTTGTATACGTATGTGCAATCTGATTACAAGCTCCGGGTAGAAAACCAGCGGTTGTTTGTGTACGGCGATTACGAAGACGATAGGTTCAACGGTTATGATCACCGCTCGTCAATAGCGGGAGGTTGGTCTCAGCAGGTTTGGCGTAACGAAATCAGCGATTTTCGGTTTTCAGTTGGGCCGGGTTACAGTTTCGCCAAGCTGGACTCAGGTGAAAAAGCAAAAAACATTCATGGTTTCATCGTTCGAGCGTCAGCCGAGTATCATTACATTTGGCCGACCGGGGCAAAATTGCGTCAGTTTGTGAGTACCGAGGCTGGTGAAGACAACATTAAATCCAGAACAGAAACCTCATTGTCGGCAAACTTGTTTGAATCACTGGCTTTAAAACTCTCTTTTATAATGCAGCACAACACCAATCCAACCAGCGACAATATGTCTTTAAATACTGAAACGTCAGTTGCCGTGGTGTATCGCTTTTTCTGATCACTTTCATTAGCAGTAAGAAGGTCTGAATAGATTCGTTGATTTTACATCGGTTTGCTTTAACATAACGTCATCTGGGTCTGTTTTCTGTCAGGCCTGTCAGGATTTGAGTCAATTTAGGATATCCCATGAAAAAACTACTCCTTGCCGCGGCTATTGCCACTGTTGCTTCGTCTGCAGTTGCTCAGGATGAAACTAAGCCTTTTACGATGGACGGTGAGTTTGGTCTCATTGTTACCACAGGTAATACCGAGACATCTTCTATGACAGCCGGTATTACTGCCCAGCAGGAATTTGAAAGCTGGTCGAATGATTACGCTATTGAAGGCCTGTATAAAGAAGAAACCGTTGAGGTTGATGGGGAAGAAGTTGAGCGTACATCTGCGCAAAAATTCTTTGCTTCTGCACAGGGTAACTACAAGTTAGACAATCCTGATCACCGTTTATTCGTGTTCTCGTCGTATGAAGACGACCGTTTAAGTAACTTCGCCTACCAGGCCACGGTAGCGGGTGGTTGGTCTCAAAAAGTCTGGAAAACCAAAAAGTCGGCATTTGAATACAGTATCGGTCCGGGTTATGCGTTTTCTGAAACACAAGACGGTGAAGATACCAGTAGCTTCATTGTTCGTGGCTCACTGGCCTATAAATGGTTTATTTCGGATACCGCTAAATTCACGCAAACACTGAGTACGGAAGTGGGTTCTGAAAACACCAAGTCACGTGCGGAATCAGCGTTAAGTGCCACTATTAGCGGCTCGCTGTCGATGAAGGTGTCATTGCGACTCGATCACAACAGCAAGGTTGCGTCGGATATTGAAAACCTGGATACCGAAACGGCGGTAACCTTGGTTTATAACTTCTTTTAAGTAGTGTAGTGCTAAGCTACGCTACGCAGGTAAAAATGCGTAGCAGCTTCAAAAGTTAATATAAAAAATCCCCGCTATGGCAACACAGCGGGGATTTTTTGTATCCGGATGCCATAACACCCGGATAGGCAGGTTTCGTAACTTAGTGCAGTACGCGAGTCTTAATGGTGCCTTTAATTGCAGAAAGTTCGTTAAGCGCTTCGTCAGCTTTGTCGGCTTCTACATCAATAACGACGTAACCAATTTCCGCACTGGTTTGCAGGTATTGCGCTTCAATATTGATGCCTTTTTCCGCAAACGCCTGGTTAATTTGTGTTAGCACACCCGGACGGTTTTCGTGAACGTGCAACAGACGTGAGCGTCCACCATGTTCAGGCAATGATACTTCAGGGAAGTTAACCGCAGACAGCGTAGAACCGTTATCGCTGTATTTAGCCAGTTTACCCGCTACTTCAATACCAATGTTTTGCTGTGCTTCCTGAGTGCTACCACCCACGTGCGGCGTTAAGATCACATTGTCGAACGCGCGTAGGGGCGACATAAACTCTTCATCGTTTGATTTTGGCTCAACCGGGAATACGTCAATAGCGGCACCACCAATGTGGCCAGACGCCATCGCCTCAGCCAGTGCGTCAATATCAACTACAGTGCCACGAGAGGCGTTGATGAAAATTGCGCCCGGTTTCATTTTAGCAAGCTGCGCTTTACCAATCATATTCTTGGTTTGTGGTGTTTCAGGCACATGCAATGACACTACATCAGACATCGCCAGCAGCTCGTCAATGGTTTTGATTTGTTCTGAGTTGCCCAGTACCAGCTTATCTTCGATATCGAAGAAGCGCACTTTCATGCCCAGGTGCTCTGCCAGAATCGAAAGCTGTGTACCAATGTGGCCGTAACCAATGATCCCCAGAGTTTTACCGCGGGCTTCGTATGAACCTACCGCTGATTTATCCCAACCACCGCGATGGGCCAGGGCGTTTTTCTCAGGGATACGACGCAGCAACAGGATAAGTTGTCCCAGTACTAATTCAGCAACCGAACGGGTATTGGAGAAGGGCGCGTTAAATACCGGGATACCGCGTGCCTTAGTAGCGGCCAGATCAACCTGATTGGTGCCGATACAGAAACAGCCGATGGCTACCAGTTTGCTGGCCGCCTCTACTACTTTCTCACTGATGTGCGTGCGCGAGCGAATACCAATAAAGTGAACATCTTTGATTTTTTCAATCAATTCGTCTTCCGGCAGAGACGTTTTCAGGTATTCAATGTTGGTGTAACCATTTGATTCAAGCGTTTCAACAGCACTTTTGTGCACGCCTTCCAGCAAAAGGATACGAATTTTGTCTTTAGAAAGTGAATATTTGCTCATTACATCGCTTCTCAGTCAGGGGTTAAGAGACATCTGGACGTCTATATGGTTAAAATAACACAAACTGTTCCAGCGGTGAAAGCGGTTTGTATAGTTCAGTTTGGAATAATATGCATTTATTTAACTTATAGGCCGGTTTTGCCTACCGACCCACAGGCAATCTTATCGGGTTACCACGCCATTGTTGGTTGCAACCAGCACAACATCGGCACCACGCAAAGCAAATATGCCGTTAGTTACGACGCCTGCTATGTTATTGATGGCTTTTTCCATTTCCCGAGGGTTCACAATCGACAAATTGTGTACATCCAGGATCACGTTTCCGTTATCGGTAACCACGCCTTCGCGGTAAACAGGATCGCCGCCCAGTTTTACCAGTTCACGGGCAACATAGGAGCGTGCCATAGGGATCACCTCAACGGGCAATGGGAACTTGCCTAACACGCCCACTTCTTTGCTATCGTCTACAATACACACGAAGGTTTTTGCTACCGCAGACACAATTTTTTCCTGAGTCAGGGCGGCGCCGCCACCTTTAATCATGTGTTTATGTTCGGTGACTTCGTCGGCGCCATCCACATAAATAGAAAGCTGATCGACGCTGTTTAAATCGAATACTTCAATACCCAGTGCTTTTAGGCGCTCTGTGGAAGCAACGGAACTCGACACTGCACCGGTTATAGTGTGTTTAATGTCGGCCAGTGCGTCGATGAAATGATTTACTGTTGAGCCTGTTCCTACGCCAATTATGGTGTCTGGTTCAACGTATTTAAGGGCTGCACGGCCTACGGCCTGCTTTTTCGCATTTTGATCCATAGTGGTTCCCGCCTGAAAATGAGGCGTTATTTTAGCGAAACTGCAGGATCATTACACAACTATTGTATTTTTTTTAGCGTTCAATGCATTGTGTAGGCGTGATGATGACATCCAGCGGAATATCCCAGGCTTCAATGGGTAATTGGTCAACCTGCTGGCAGTCGTGTGCTACCCCAATTAAAAGCGGTCTTCTGGCGCTGTTGGTGGTATTCATGGACACGTTTTTCAGTGGTGCCAGGGTGCGATCGTAAAATCCGCCCCCCATGCCCAGCCTGTTTCCCTGGGCGTCGAATCCCACCAGTGGCATTAGCAGGCAATCGTGACTGAGCAGTTCAACGATTTTGGTGCTGTTTAATGCGGGTTCTTCAATGCCAAATTTATTTTTGGTCATCACCGTGTTGCAATCGAATTGTTGAAACAACAAGTGCTTACCCGAGAACGGGTGGATAACGGGCAGCGATGTGGCTATGCCCTTTGAATGACACCATGAAAGTGTGGGAGATAAATCTATTTCGCCATCGCTGGCCAGATAACCGGCCAATTGTTTGGTACTGGCGGGCAGAAAGTGACTCAATTGTTGCTGCAAGGCTGCCGCAGCGTGTTGCTGTTCGCTGGAACATAACGCCCGGCGAGCCTGGCGCAACGCTTTACGGAGAGTTTGGCGATTGATGTGCATGTGAACGGTACAGTTAACACTCGGTGCAGCGATATTGTGCGCTGTGAACAGATATTCACAGCGCAGCGCTGTTACAGAGCGTAAGTATCTACGAATAGCTGGAATAGGCGTTCGTGATCGACTCCCGTGGCAGCTTGCACGGTTTTCGCTTCAGTCCACAGCGGGCTGGCTGTACTGCCAAACGGTGCAACAATGGTTTGACCGCGGTTTAGCTCATCGGTGGACACGCGGATATTGCCTTGTGTGAATTCAAACAGATCCGGCTGAACCAAGTGAGCCAGCGGGAACGCGTCGTGGAAGTAACACACTTTTTCCTCACGGCCTTTGGAATAAAACTCAATGTAAAACTGAGCGGCTTTTTGTACGAAGCCACCCATTGTTGGGTTTTTCTGGGCCAGTACGTCTACAAATGTTGGGTCGGTAGGCGCAAACAAGGTAACGTCCAGACCAAACATTTTCACTTCCCAATCGGCTGAAAACACGATGTCTGCAGCATGGGCGTCATTCCAAATATTCGCTTCGGCTACCGGGGTTACGTTGCCCGGCACAAACGCCGCGCCACCCATAATACTGATGCCTTTTACCAGCTTCGGCAGATTCGGCTCCAGGCGGAGCGCAAGGGCGATGTTGCCTAATGGACCAATGGCCACCAGCGTAATTTCCCCTGGATGTTTACGTGCCATTTCAACAATGAACTCTGCTGAACTACGCGGATCAACTTCACGGGTAGACGGCGGGAAGCCTATATTGCCAAAACCATCATCACCATGCACAAAATGTGCGTATCCTGACTCAGGGCCAACCCACGGCATACCAACACCTTCGGTAACCGGGATATCCTGACGACCTGCAACGTCGCACAGCGTTAATGCGTTGCGTGCTGCCATGCTTACCGGAATATTGCCGTATACAGTGGTAAGTCCAACTACTTCAATAGCGGGTGACTGTAAGGCAAAAAAGATTGCCATTGCATCATCGATGCCCGGATCCGTGTCGATAATAATTTTGTGGGTCATTGTTATAAGTTCCTAAATTCTGTTTGTCCGTTAGCTGCCGTGTTTTGCCAAAAAGCGATCGACTTCTGCACGTTTGGGAATAGATTGCGCTGCGCCCTCGCGGGTTACTGAGATGGCAGATGCTGCGCAGGCGCGTCTTAATGCTTGTTTAGCATCTGCATGCTGACTGTAGGCTGCCAGGAAGTAACCAATAAAGGTGTCGCCAGCGGCAGTGGTATCCACTGCGTCAACCACAAATGCATCAACCTGCAGGGTGTCGTGTTTTCTTAACATCATCACACCGGCTTTACCCAATGTAATAATCACCTCGGCATGTGCCCAATGGGTTTTAAAGTGGCTTACTATGTCGTCGAGTGCCGTTTCACCTGACAGGGCGGCGGCTTCCACTTCGTTTACAATCAGTAAATCAATGCAGTCAAATGGCAACGACTTTACCGACTCGCTCATGGGAGCTGGGTTAAACGCCACTTTCAGATGTTTTTCGTGGGCCAGACGCAAGATTTCTTCAAGGCAACTGGTTTCGTTTTGAGTCAGTACCCAGTCAGCACTTTTGGTTTTGTCCAAAGCGCGCATTACGTCTTTTTCAGTGATTTCCTGATTTGCGCCACCAAACAGCACAATGGCGTTTTCACCCGATGGGGTAACCTGAATAATGGCATGACCCGATGGCGTTTCGGTGCATTGCAGATGCTGACAGTCGATTTCGTGCTTAATTAGCGTTTGCTTAAAGCTCACATCTGACTGATTGATTTTACCTACATGGCGAACTTCGGCACCGGCCGCAGCCAGGGCAATGGATTGGTTAGCGCCTTTGCCACCGAGCAACTGCTGATAACCTTTTGAGGCAAGTGTTTCACCGGGCGCTACGAAATGGTCTACCTGATAAACATGATCAATATTTATCGAGCCAAAATTTATTATTGCCATTCTTGTATCCGTCGATAAATGGCGCTTCCCAGAGTGCCGCTGTCTATTGTTCGCCCGTGAACCGAAATGTTCAGGGCGGAAGCATCTTTACAACCGTAGGCTTCTCGGTACGAGCCGAGCCTGCACAATAGCCATAAGTCAACTTCCTAAGATTAAAGCATCGGCCAGGGACATGAATAGACTGGCAAACACCCCAGGAAACATTGTTGTATGCGTCGCGAAAGGGCGATTAGTTTACCCCCTCTTCGTTGGGTTGCAAGCGATTCCTTGCATAGGCGTTCAAATAGACACCCAGCGCATGATCATAGTGTAAACAACGCTCAACTGCCAGCCCCTGCGTTGAAAAAACCTGACCAAATGGTTAGGTAATTGACTGGCTGGCAAACACACTATGCAATTTTGGCAATAATCCGGCGGTTTTGGTAGTATCTGCTGAAAATTCTCAGGACAGTGCAAGCGTGAATAAAACAGCAGATTTCGATTCGGTAACCCAATGTTTAGCCAATCACGACATGGTAGTGGACGGTGCAGAGATACACGGCATGATGTGCGGTATGCTCAGTGGGGGTATGTCACTTAGTGAACAGCAATGGCTTGCGGTGTTGCAGGATACGATGAACCAGGGGCAAACCCTTGAAAAGCCAGTGGTGGAATGCCTGCAGGCACTTTTTAATCAAACCTGTCAGTCGTTGGTTGACGGGCAATATAGTTTAACGTTGTTACTGCCTGATGATAGCAGCCCTATTAACGATCGGGGGTTGGCGCTGATTAACTGGGTACAGGGATTTATGGCCGGATTTGGTTTATACCAGCAAAAGTTAAGCAACTGTTCGGAAGATGTACGCGAAGTGCTGGAAGATTTTTCTGATATCGCACGCATGGAAGAGCCCATGAGTGACGATGAAGAATCGGAGCAAGCGCTATTTGAAGTGATTGAATACGTAAAAATTTCAGCGTTATTGTGTTTCAATGAATTAGGGCAGTCGCTGCTCGACGACCAACAAGATACGCCGTCAGTTCATTAGGATTTTGCGCAATATGATCACTCTTAAGCAATACCGGCAACGCCAGTCGAGATTGTTAGCACAACTGCCTCAAAATAGTGTATGCGTGATCCCAGGTGCCGACTTGCTTACCCGCAGTCGCGACACTGAGTTTGGCTTTCGCCAGCACAGTGACTTTTGGTATTTAACCGGCTTCAATGAACCGCAAGCCTGGTTGCTGTTGTCGAATCATCCCAGATTTGACGGTGATTACAGAGCATTGGTGTGTTTACCCAGGGATCCTGATATGGAGATTTGGCATGGCCGACGGGTAGGCCCGGAACTCGCCGTAAGTGAATGGGGCTATGACGAAGCCTATTCCAGCGAATCGCTGATAGAAGTGCTGACAGACTGGCTCGATGATCACGATAACGTGTATTTTCCGCAAGGCGAGTACGCCCAGGCTGATGATGCTGTTTTTGAGGCGCTCTCCAACCTGCGCAGCCGGCCAAAGCAATGCAGAGCTCCTTCGGCTATAGTGGATTGCCGCCCGCTAATTCACAACATGCGCTTGCTTAAATCCGCAGATGAGATTGCCGTTATGCGAACGGCGGCCGATATATCCGCTCGCGCACATTGCCGTGCGATGAAATTCGCCCGTCCTGGTTGTTATGAGTATCAACTCGAAGCTGAAATACATCATGAGTTTGCAATGGCCGGCGCGCGCTATCCAGCGTACGGCACTATTGTAGGCGGTGGCGAAAATGCCTGCATTCTGCATTATACCGAGAATCAGGATACCGTTGCCGACGGAAGTTTGATCCTGATCGATGCGGGCGCCGAATATAATGGTTATGCTGCCGACATAACCCGAACCTTCCCGGTAAACGGTAAATTTAGCCCCGCGCAGGCAAAGCTATATCAACTGGTACTGGATGCTCAGTTGCTGGCCATTGAACATTTAGTGCCTGGTGCGACATTGCCCGACGTAACGAACAAAGTAGTCAAAATGCTGACCACGGGTTTGTGCGAACTGGGATTATTGAACGAATCCGTTGACTCCGCGCTGGAAAATAAAAGATGGAGGCGATTTTTTATGCATGGCCTTGGGCATTATTTGGGGTTAGATGTGCATGATGTGGGTGAATATAGCCAGCATGGCCACCCCAAACCACTGGAAGCCGGTATGGTCATCACGGTTGAACCTGGTTTGTACATACCCAATGAGCCGGATGTTGCTGCTGAATTCCGTGGCACGGGTATTCGTATTGAAGATAATCTGGTGATCACCTCAACCGGTAATGACGTGATTACTGCCGGTGTGCCGAAAACCATTGAAGACATTGAAGCCCTGATGGAGCAATAACGACAGGTGGATACAACAGATATTCTAATAGTAGGTGGTGGGGCGGTAGGATGTACCCTTGCTACCGGTCTGCTTCAGTCGACTGACTATACAGTTTGTCTGGTGGATGCCAATGCATTAGCGAAAGATAACTTATCAACGCCGGGATTCGACGCGCGGGTGATTGCGCTTGCACAACGCACAGTTGATGCGTTGTTAGATATGGGGATTGAACTTAACAGCACTGCCTGCCCGTCTACACCCATTGAGCATATTGTTGTGTCAGACAGGGGGTTTCTGGGCAAAACGCATTTGCATGCCAGCGAACATCAACTTGATAGCTTCGGCCAGGTAGTGAGTATTCAAACACTGGGTGCACAAGTGTTGCCCAAACCACAAACGCGTTTTCGATTGATTGACGAAGTGACTGTCACAAACGCAACACAAACAACCGATGCAGTGATTGTGGCGCTCAGTAACGGCCAACAAATGAAAACCCGATTGTTAGTGCTGGCCGATGGTGGTCGTAGCCCGGTTGCCGGTTCTTTGGGGGTTAGCCGATCTCAGCGCGATTACGGACAAACTGCCATTATTACCAATATTGAAATGAGCCAGCCGCATTTGAACTGGGCTCACGAACGGTTTACCGAGCATGGCCCTTTAGCCCTGTTGCCCTTTGCTACGGCACCGGGTAGCAATGACTCAGGTGCAGGCTATTCGGTGGTATGGACACTGTCCCATGCTGAGGCAGACCACGCATTGCTTTGGGATGAGAACGCATTTACAGACCGTTTGCAGCAGGCGATAGGGTATCGGCATGGTTATATTGTAAAAACCGGCGAGCGTTCTGCTTATCCGTTGTCGTTGCAACAAACGGATGATTGCGTACGTCATCGCACTGTTGTTGTAGGTAATGGCGCTCAGGCATTACACCCCATAGCCGGTCAGGGTTTTAATCTCGGCTTACGCGACGTTATAGATTTAGTGGCTGTATTGAAAGCGCAGGTTGATCCCGGGGCCTTCGCGGTACTTAACCAGTATCGAAAAGAGCGCGAGGCAGACAAACTAGCCACGATAGGATTAACTGACGGCTTGGTAACGGTATTTTCTAATCATTACTGGCCCTTGGTTGTGGGCAGGAATATAGGCTTACTGGCAATGAATTATTGTCAGTCACTGGCCACACACTTCGTGCGTCAAACCACCGGGTTTGGACCAGCAACGCGCCCATTTAGGCATTAGGACAGGAAAAAGCATATGTATCAGGCGGATATTGCTATTGTGGGAGCCGGAATGGTGGGGCTGGCATTAGCCAGGGCGCTGAAAGACGTTCCCGTTTCCATTGTGTTGATTGATACGTCATCTATTCAAAAGCCGCTGTCTGACGATCCTGAATTACGGGTTTCGGCAATCAATGCAGCTAATCAGCAGGCACTGAGTGATTTGGGCGCATGGCAAGCACTGCCTGAAGCGCGATTAAGCCCATACACCAGTATGCAAGTATGGGATCAGGACAGTTTTGGGCACATTGCATTTAGTTGTGAAGAACTGGGAGCGCAAAGTCTTGGTCATATTGTAGAGAATCAGGCGCTGGTGAATGCGTTGTACGGCAAAGTGATTGGGCAGTCGAATGTAACCACCTTGCCATCGGTACAGATCACTAAAGTACTGGCCGGTAAATCTGAAACCATGCTGATGCTGAATAACGACGAGGTTGTTTCGTGCCGGTTAGTGGTTGGGGCTGATGGTGCCAATTCAGCGATTCGTCAACACGCGAATTTTCCGCTCACGTTCAGGGACTACGGGCATACGGCTATTGTGGCCACTATACGCACAGCATTGCCGCACGCTCAGGTTGCCCGGCAGGTATTCACACCCAGCGGCCCACTAGCACTGTTACCCTTGCGCGATCCGCATTTGTGCTCAATAGTGTGGTCGCAAACCAGTGATACCGCACAGGCACTGCTTGCGCAGCAAAATAGTGAATTTGCCAAAGGTTTGCAGGTAGCCATGAATGGTGAAGTAGGGAAAATCGAAGTGCACAGCGCCCGAATACATTTTCCACTTACCATGCGGTATGCCCGGCAATGGTTGAGCGATGGACTAGTGATCATTGGGGATGCGGCACACACCATTCATCCGCTTGCAGGGCAAGGGGCCAATCTGGGATTGCAGGATGCATTTGCATTGGCTGAGCGTATCGGGCAGTTAGTGAATAACGAACAGCCGTTCTATCAGGCGCGTTTCCTGCGCCCATTCGAGCGCGCTCGTAAAGCGGAAGCGGTAAAAATGATTGCAGCCATGGAAGGGTTTAAACAGTTATTCGGCGGCGATAACCCGGTGAAAAAGCTGATCCGTGGGGTAGGGATGAGCACAGCGAATGCGTTACCTGGCCTCAAGCAAAAATTCATTACCCAGGCCATGGGCTGGTAACGTATTTCATAAGACCAGTACCATTGCACCGCGGCCAGTATCGTCTTACAGTAGGTTGGTCTGTTTGACCAAGGTACTGACAAGAATGAAAAAGTTAGCCAGTTTGTTGAGCGTGCTGTTAATTGCAACCTACGGTGCGCTTGCGACGCCAGCCAACGCTGCCCCGTCGGACGATCCTTATTCCACTTTGCTTTCGTTGAGAGAGCGGGCTCGTCTCTACGATGAGATCCTGTCAAAACGGGTAACGCAATTGTTACCTGAATTAATGCAGCGCACCCAAATTGACATGTGGATCTTAATCAGTCGTGAATACAATGAAGATCCGGTGATTAAAACACTGCTACCCGCTAATTGGCTGCAAAGAGCCAGACGAACCACCATTTTAGTGATCACCCTGGAAGGCGACAATAAGATAGGGACTTACGCTATTGCGCCGTATAAAGTGGGTGACCTGTTTGAACGCGCCTGGGATAAAGCGATTCAGCCCGACCAATGGCAGGCACTCAGTGATTTTATTGCGCGCCACGATCCAAAACAGATTGCGGTAAACCAATCGGAAATTTGGGCCCATGCCGATGGGATTACCCTCACGGAACACCGCAAATTAATGGATGCGCTGCCTAAGAAATATCAAAAACGGGTAGTGTCTGCGGAGCCGCTGGCCGTTGGCTGGCTGGAAACGCGTATTCCCGAAGAGGTGTCACTACTGAAATCTATGGTGGCGGTAGCGCATGCCATCATTGCCGAAGGATTTTCAGAGAAAGTGGTTACGCCCGGTGTAACTACCACCGATGATATTGTGTGGTGGTTCCGGGAAAAAGTGGCTTCGCTCAAACTGGATACCTGGTTTCATCCATCGGTATCTATTCAGCGCAGCGATGCCAAAACGTTTGATCATGAAAGTAGTTTTACCGCAGGGTATGGCGAGCAAACGGTGATCCCCGGTGATTTGCTTCACGTGGATTTTGGCATTACGTATATGGGGCTTAACACCGATACTCAGCAACATGCCTACGTGCTCAAACCAGGCGAACGTCAGCCACCGGAGTACTTAATAAATGCGTTAAGCAAAGCCAATCATTTGCAGGATATCTTTACCAGCAATTTTGTTGCCGGCAGAACGGGTAATGAAGTGCTTGCAATGAGTCTGACACAAGCCAAAGCACAAGGTTTGCAACCTACTATTTATACTCATCCGTTGGGCTTGCATGGGCATGCCGCTGGCACCACTTTAGGCATGTGGGATAAGCAAGGCGGTGTTCCTGGTGATGGCGACTATCCGTTGCACCTGAATACGGCGTACAGCATAGAGTTAAATAACGCTATCGATATAGAGGCATGGGATAAAAGTATCCGCATTATGCTGGAAGAAGATGCCTTTTTTGACAACAGTGGCGTGTGGTATTTCAACGGACGGCAACGCGCATTGCACGTGATCCCGTCACAATCTACCTTTTCACATCGGTTCTAACATGAATAAAAGAGACTTTATAAAGTTCAGCGGCCTGGCTACAGCAGGATTACTTACCGGTAACGCTTGGGCAGATGCGAACGCTAGTGCACCAAAAGGTTCCCCAACTGGTTCTCCCGAAGGGACACTCACTTCCGGTCTTGATGCGTTAACTTCCATGACCGGTGACGTGATACCGATTAGCAGGGAAGAACGCCTGACAAGAATTGCTAACGCTCAGGCAATTATGGCTAAACAGAATATAGATGCCATCGTGCTGGAACCTGGCGCTGCGATGGTGTATTTCTCTGGTATTCAGTGGTGGCGCAGTGAGCGGTTAACGGCTATGGTGATCCCTAAAACAGGCGACGTTGCGGTAGTTTGCCCGTTCTTTGAAGAGCCCAGTATTCGTGAATCATTGCAAGTGGGTGAAGATGTGCGGGTGTGGCAGGAACACGAAAGCCCGTTTGCGCAGGTAGTGGCCATTCTCAACGATCGCGGTATTCCCTCTGGTCGCGTGGGTTTTGAGCACAGCGTACGTTTTTTTGTGAGCCAGGGAATTGTAGAGGCGAATCCAAAGTTTGTAGCCGTTAGTGCTGAGCCAGTAACTCGCGGCTGCCGGATGTATAAAACAGCCCATGAACTTGCGCTGATGCATCGCGCTAATGCGATCACGTTAACTGCCTATCAGTTTGTTTATGGGCAGTTACGGGAAGGTATGTCGCAAGGGGAAGTTAAAAGCCTGATGAACAGCGCTATGTCTGCGCTGGGCGGTGAACAACCCTGGAGTCTGGCGTTGTTTAATGAAGCCAGCGCTTATCCTCACGGCACGAGACAGTCACAAGTGATCGGCAAAGGATCTGTGGTATTAATGGATTGCGGTTGCGCAGTGCAAGGGTATCAGGCAGATATTAGCCGCACCTTTGTGTTTGGTGAGCCGTCGGTTAAACAGCAGAAAATCTGGAATATTGTGCGAGAAGGTCAGCGTGTGGCCATGGCTGCTGCAAAAGTAGGTACATCAGCCGGAGCGGTGGATGACGCCGTGCGGGCTTATTATCTTAAAGAAGGTTACGGGCCTGATTACACCTTGCCTGGGCTATCGCATCGCACTGGCCATGGTATCGGGATGGAAGGGCACGAGAGCGTGAATTTTGTGCGCGGCGAGAGCACACCACTCAATCCTGGCATGTGTTTCTCCAATGAGCCGGGTATTTATATTCCTGGGGAATTTGGTGTGCGCTTGGAAGACTGTTTGTACATCACTTCAAAAGGTCCGGTGTGGTTTACGGAGCCCCCAACGTCACTGAGTGAGCCTTTGGGTAAGATAGTTCCACTTCAAACTTTGTAGCGCAGTGTGAATGGCCGGGTATTGGTATTGAATACCCGGCGCCTGATTATCGCAGGTAATCTTCATCGATAACGATTTGATCATAAATTGAGCCTAAAGGAGCAATTGGGGCAGGCATCGGGATTACGGGGTAGCCATCCGAAAGAGGGGCAAAGCCGCCCTGCACCTGGTTCATTGATTGTTCATTTAATTCAGCTAGTTTTGATTCAGTCATCTTTCTCTCCAATTTAGTTAGTCCATGACTGCTCTTAAATGGTGGGTTGTGAGCAGTGTTTGTACTTTAACGAAAGAATAAAACGATGTTAGCTGGCCGCAGGGCGTGAAAACAGCCAGTTCTGTTAACAGGAAAAGAGACACTCACTTTTCACATCAGATATTAATCCGCAATCGCAAAAGTGACAGTCACTTTATATGGTCACTTTATATGTGGGTATTTTGTTGATGTGAAACGTCTCATGAATAAGTAAGCGTCCGTTCGGCAATCCGTTCGGCAATCCATTCGGCAATCCATCCCTTTACTGCTGGGCTCGCAATCGGTGCACAATAAAGTTTGCCATGGTTTCGCTTACTATGGGATGTTGGTTCGACAACTGAAACAAACAGATATTGATTGTTCCGAGTTTGGGCAAGTTACGGTGGTTCAGAACTTGTAAGTTGGCTGGCATACTGGACTTAGCCAGCGCCGTGATCCCCAGCCCTTGCTGAATAGCAGCAACCAGGCCTGTAAGGTCGGCATTGGTATAAGTAATTTTCCAGGCGGTAGTTTGCTGTTTTAAATGGGTTATTACACGGCTGCGGTAAATACAGCCATCGGGTGCCAGCACCAAAGAAATAGCATCCATGTTGGCAGGATGCAGCGGGTCGCCCACCCATACCATTTCATCTTCGAGCACCAGTTCACCTTCGGTTTGCTGATCCGGATTTACCAATGCCAGTATCAAATCAAATTCTTTGCGTCTTGAAGGATGCAACAGCTCCCGGCTTAGCGCCGAGGTGACTTCCAGAGATACGTCCGGGTAGCGTTTAGAAAATTCACCAATTAAACCAGGCAACAGGGTAGATGCAAACTCATTGGGGATCCCTAA
>NZ_JBLBUE010000072.1:0-16768 GCF_047290655.1 Alteromonas sp. AMM-1
GCCAGGAACAAATTCGCAATGCCATGGCTTTGGGGGCTGATCGCGGGATTCACGTAGAGTGCGAGAGTTTCCCGGAATCACTGCAGGTAGCAAAGTTGCTGGCTAAGCTGGTTGAGCTGGAACAGCCTGGTTTAGTGATTATTGGTAAACAGGCCATCGATTCAGATAATAATCAAACCGGTCAGATGTTAGCTGCCTTAACCGGTATGCCCCAAGGTACATTTGCTTCTGAAGTGGTTGTAGAAGGTGAGCACGCTTTAGTTACCCGCGAAGTGGATGGCGGATTACAAACCTTGAAATTGACATTACCTGCTGTGGTATCAACAGACTTGCGACTGAACGAGCCGCGTTACGCGAAGTTACCAGATATCATGAAAGCCAAGCGCAAGCCTTTAGACGTCAAAACTGCAGACGAGCTGGGTGTTGATTTAACGCCGAGAGTAACCACCCTTAAAGTTACGCCTCCACCCACGCGTGAAGCAGGCATCAAAGTAAACTCAGTAGAAGAGTTGTTATCTAAATTACGCGACGAAGCAAAGGTGATCTAATGGCCGTTTTAGTTTATGCAGAACACAACAACCATCAGTTAAAATCAGAAACTCATAAACTGGTGAATGCCGCTACTAAAATGGGTGATACCGTGCATGTCCTGGTAGCTGGGGCTAACTGTGCAGGCGTTGCCGCGCAAGCCAGTGAAATAGCCGGTGTGGCAGCAGTATTGGTTGCCGACAATGCTGTTTATGAACACCAGTTAGCGGAAAATACTGCTGAGTTGGTACACAGTCTTGCTGGTGACTATTCCCATATTATTGCGGCGGCTACCACCACAGGTAAGAACTTTATGCCACGCGTAGCAGCACTGCTTGATGTGGTGCAATTATCTGATGTGATCGCGGTTGAAAGTGCAGATACGTTTGTGCGACCTATTTATGCGGGTAACGCCATAGCAACAGTGCAAAGCAGTGATCCGGTAAAAGTCATTACGGTACGTGCCTCTGCGTTTGATGCGGCAGACACCGGAAACAGTGCACCTGTTAGCATTGTGGATGCGGTGTTTGAAAATAAGATGAGCGCGTTCGTGCGTGAAGAGGTAACTAAATCTGATCGTCCGGAACTGACTGCCGCGAATATTATTATTTCAGGTGGCCGGGGTATGCAGGATGGCGAGCATTTTGCCATGCTGGAGCGCATTGCTGACAAACTTGGAGCGGCGGTTGGAGCATCTCGTGCGGCAGTTGATGCTGGATTTGTTCCCAATGACATGCAGGTAGGGCAAACCGGGAAAATTGTAGCGCCACAACTGTATATTGCAGTGGGGATTTCGGGAGCTATTCAACACCTTGCAGGTATGAAAGACTCAAAAGTGATTGTTGCGATTAATAAAGATCCGGAAGCGGCAATCTTTCAGGTGGCAGATTACGGACTGGTTGCTGATTTATTTGAGGCACTACCCGAGATAGAAGCAGGTCTGTAAAGATCTGCTTGAAAGTACAATGTAAAAAGGGCTTCTGATCAGAAGCCCTTTTTTGTGAACGTTAAACGCGAACCAGAGAATTTTCTTCCAGACTTACCGGCGATGCAACGTAGGCATCAGCTTCCCAGTCGTTCTCCCACACGTCTTCATCCAGTAAATAGCGGAACTGGTATTCACAATCCGCTGGTAAATCGACAGTCTGGGTAAAATCACCGTTTTTTAACTTCTTCATGGGTGTTGCACCCAAATCCCACTCATTGAAATCGCCAACCAATTTTGCTGTAGATGCATTTTTGGCTTCCTCTGCAGTGAGCTTAAAGGTCACTTTGCATATGGGCTTTGACTTTAAATATTGCTTCTTCAGGCTCATTGTTTTCTCCTACGCATTACAATGTGTAATTAACTTACAAGTTACGCTCAAAAAACTAGCAATTCAAGGGGTTTGGCACAATTAACAGACAATTTGTGTAAGTATTTCGTCAAATCAACTTAAACGATTAAGTTTGTCGGTGAATTTGGGAATGCAAAAAAATGAAATGGTTAGATCGGCGTTACCGCTCAGATACCGTTACAATTTCTAACAAAGTTATTAAAGCGTTTGTAATCCAGCCATTTTACACTTCAGTATAAGGACTGCCGTTCGTAGATTTTGCTTGTATCTACACGTGCAAAACCGTGAACAAATACAATAATTACACACAAAAGCATCGTGCTTTTGGGCCAATCGGGTGACACTCACATGAAAGTTTCTTCTATAGCAAAAGCGGGTATTCCACTAATAATACTGCTGGTTGCAATTGTTTTAACCGCCTTAATGGTGCTTGGTAAAAAGCCACCTGAAAAAAAGGTTGTCGAAGAAAAGGCCTTTCTGGTCGACGCACAGCCGGTATTCAGCGAACACGTTGAGTTTACAGTGAGTTCTCAGGGGAACGTGCTTCCCAAGCATAAAACTCAGGTGGCTGCGCAGGTGAGTGGCCGTGTAATAAAACTGTCGGATAATTTTGTTGTGGGCGGCATGTTTCGCAAGGGCGATGTGCTGTTAACCCTTGAACAAGATGATTACGAAACCGACTTGCGTTTAGCCGAGGCGGAATTGGCGCAGGCTGAAGCCGCATTGGAAGAAGAGATGGCGCGTGGCAAAGTGGCGGCAGAAGAATGGCGTTCGGTGCGCAGTGTAGTGCCACCTGAACTGGGTCTACGCAAGCCACAGCTTGCCAAAGAGCAGGCGAACGTTAAAGCAGCGAAAGCAAAATTGGCCAGAGCACAGCGTAACTTCGCCCGTACGCAAATTGTTGCGCCTTACGATGGCATTGTAATTAAACGGAACGTGGATTTAGGGCAGTTTGTGTCTACCGGTGCTCAGGTAGGTGAACTGTATGGAACCAGTGTTGCTGAAGTGCGATTACCCCTCACTGATGCTGATTTGGCTTTCATTGATTTGTCTGCAGGTGTGAAAGAGCAAAATCCGGTTGCGTTGTCGGCTGTGGTAGGCGGTAAATTTCATCAGTGGCATGGTCGGTTAGTGAGAAGTGAAGGTGTTCTGGATACCACAAACCGCTTAATTTATGCAGTAGTTGAAGTGAATGATCCCTACGGCCGAGACAACACGGATTTGCATCCGGTTCCACTGCGTTTTGGTCAGTTTGTACAGGCAACGGTGAGTGGCACTCAGGCGCAAACGTTAATTGTAATCCCGCGCAGTTTATTGCGTCTTGATGGTTCTGTTCTGGTGGTAAGCGAAGATAACACACTGTCGATTCGCAATGTCAAAATTGCGCGCTCCAGTCCTGAAAGTGTTTATGTGTCTGAGGGTCTGCAAAGTGGTGATAAGGTAGTACGCAGTGCTGTGCCTACGCCTTACGAGGGAATGCCGGTGCGGGTCGCGGGTGAAGATCCTGCACAAGACGATGTTGAAGAACCGCAAAACGCGTTGAGCACAGGAGAGTAAGCCATGCAATCCTACAATACGCATACAGGCCTGATAGCCTGGTTTGCACGCAACAACGTTGCGGCTAACCTGTTAATGTGGATCTTGTTGATTGGCGGCATTTTTGGTGCCATTTCAATTCAAAAGCAGGTGTTTCCCAATTTCGAAGTGAATTTGATTTCGGTACGAGTACCTTACCTGGGCGCAGCGCCACAGGAAGTGGAAGAAGGTGTTCTGCTGAAAATAGAAGATGCCATAAAGGATCTCGATGGCATTAAAAAAATTACTGCCACTGCCGTGGAAGGCATGGGTTCAGTATCGATTGAAGTGGAAGAAGACTACGATGTGCAACTGGTGCTCGATGAAGTAAAAGCCCAGGTTGATGCCATACCCAGCTTTCCGGGTAATACCGAAAAACCTACCGTTTACCGTACCAAATTTCTCCAGGACGTTATGTGGGTTGCAGTTTACGGTGATGCCAGCGAACGGGAGCTTAAAGAGTTTGCTAAAAATCTACGTGATGACGTTGCAAATCTACCTGGCATTTCTAACGTTCAGGTAGTTGGTGATCGCGATTATGAAATCTCCATTGAGCTGTCGGAATACACGCTGCAAAAATACAATCTGACGTTCTCAGAAGTCGTTAATGCCGTTCGTCAGTCATCGGTAGACTTGCCCGGCGGTGCCATTAAGTCAGACAGCGGCAATATCTTGCTAAGAACCAAAGGTCAGGCTTATACGGGGTACGAATTTGCCCAGGTAGTTCTGATGACAAGAGAAGATGGCAGCAGACTTACACTGGGGGATATTGCCACTATCGACGATGGCTTTGTGGAAGATCCGCAATACGCTATGTTCGACAATAAACCAGCGGTAAATATTCGCGTGCGTGCAGTAGGTGATCAAAACGCCCTTGAAATCTCTAAAGAAGTTAATCAATACCTAGACACTCACAAAAAAGACTTCCCGGCTAATATTCAGGCTGATTCATGGGGTGATTCGTCTTTTTACCTGGCTGATCGCTTAAATATGATGTTGGAAAATATGTTCTGGGGTGGTGTGCTGGTATTTATTGTGTTGTCACTGTTCCTGAAGATTAAGCTGGCATTCTGGGTAATGGTGGGGCTGCCCGTATGTTTCCTGGGTACGCTTATGGTATTGCCTATGGACATGATGGGTGTGTCTATTAACATGCTCAGTTTATTTGCATTCATTTTAGTACTGGGGATAGTGGTGGATGATGCGATTATTATGGGGGAATCCGCCTACTCCGAAATTGACGCTAAAGGCCATAGTACCGACAACGTAATAACGGGTGTTAAGAAAGTGGCGATGCCTGCAACCTTTGGGGTTCTAACGACTATCGCTGCGTTTTCTCCGATGCTTATGGTGTCGGGCCCATTTGGTGTGATCTGGAAAACCATTGGGTTGGTGGTGATTGTGTGTCTGGCATTCTCGTTACTTGAATCTAAATTGATTTTGCCGGCTCACCTGGCGCACATGAAAATGAAGCCCTATGATCCAGCCAAAGCTAATAAATTCCAGCGTTTCAGGGATTTTTTCAGTGAAGGTATAAAAACCTTTATCAGTAATGTGTATGCTCCATTCCTGCGAAAAGCTGTGAAATTTCGTTACATCACTCTGGCGACGTTTGTGAGTATGCTTATTTTAACGTTTGGTTTGTTCAAAGGAGATTGGGTACGCTTTGTATTTTTCCCCACCATTCCCAGCGACTTTGTTCAGGCGAGGGTAGAACTTGAACCCGGCTCTTCGCTTTCTCAGCGCGATTATGTAATGGATACCATGCTGGAAGCTATGTACAGAATGGACTCACAAATTGAGAAAGAAACCGGGCAGGGTGTAGTAAAACATGCCGTTGCATTCGATAGCGGATCATTGGGTGGACAGGTGTTTGTGGAGCTAACCAAGGGCGAAGCAAGAGACTTGACCGATACGGATATCCAAACGCGCTGGCGGGAGCAGATGCCTGAAATGGCCGGTGTGAAAACTCTGAGTTTTGCGTCACCGGGCGGCCCGGGTGGTGGTTCTGATCTGAGTTTTGAATTCAGCTCAGCGCATATCGAAGATCTCGAAAAGATAAGCCAGGATGTAAAAGCGGCGCTTGCACAGTACAACGGTGTATCTGACATTAATGATACCTTTTCAGGTGGCTCAGATGAGATTCAGTTACAGCTCAAGCCTCAGGCAGAAGCACTGGGTATTACGCTCCAGCAATTGGGGCAGCAGGTGCGCTATGGTTTCTATGGTGCGGAAGTACAGCGCATACAACGCGACGATGAAGAAATTAAGGTAATGGTGCGTTACCCTCAGGATGCCCGAAATTCAGTTGGGCATTTGGAAAACATGCGAGTAAGAGCGCCTGGTGGTCAGGATGTACCTTTTGATCAGGTTGCCGATATTAAAATGGGGAAAGGTTATGATTCTATCATTCGGGTAGACGGTAGACGTTCGGTAACAGTATCGGCAGCCGTAAACGCCGATTTGGTCGAGCCAAACAAAGTCACCATGGAAATGATAGGCCAGGTGATCCCTGAATTAATGAAACGTTACCCTCGGGTAGATTTTAAGTTACAGGGTAATTCCCGTGAACAAATGGAAGCCATGGGGTCATTGGCTAAAGGCTTATTGTTCGCGTTGTTCGCTATTTATGCGCTACTTGCCGTACCGCTGCGTTCATACAGTCAGCCAATCATTATTATGTCGGTCATTCCATTTGGTATTTTTGGTGCCATCGTGGGCCACTTAGCACTTGGCCATGCTGTAAGCGTGTTGTCGATTTGCGGCATTATTGCGCTGTCGGGCGTAGTGGTAAACGATAGTCTGATTATGGTGGACTTTGTTAACCGGGCGCGTGCGGAAGGGCATCGTCTCATGGATGCCGCTATTAACGCTGGGACGCAGCGTTTCAGGGCGATCATTTTGACCTCACTGACAACCTTTATGGGACTGGTACCCATTATGTTTGAGCGCAGCCTGCAAGCGCAGGTGGTAATCCCAATGGCTATTTCACTGGCGTTTGGTATTTTGTTTGCCACTGTAATTACACTACTGCTAGTGCCAGCATTGTACGTGATACTGGACGATATACGTCAGTTATTCAGAAAGCCTAAAGCGATATCCGTTACTCAGGCTACTGCTGATGAAATAGCGTTCAAATAATTCTGCTTAGTTAAAAACAACCGTGTTCACTGAATGGTGTGCACGGTTTTTTTATGCCATTTATAATAATTCGGTTTATTTTGAATCTTATTGGTCATTTGTTGCACATTAGGCTTGATTGCTGTTGTTATATACAGTACTGTATATAACAACAAGTAGGAGGGCGGATTATGAATACCGGACTAAAAACCATTGATGATCTGATTCAGCGTTTTGGCATAAAAACGAATGAGTCTCAGGACACATTTCAGCAAGTTATGGCCTGGAGTGGTAACGATCTACGTGCGGCACATTTCAAGTTACCATTTTGCTTTTATCAGCTTATTACGACTATGCCTGCCACAAAAAATGTAACCCTGCATCACTTTTACCTGCCACACCGCAAAGCCCGTTTGGCAAGTTTCTTAATTGATGCCAATGGTAAAATAATCGAGCAGGTGTTTTATCAGCGCGATGTTAAATACGTAAATGCCTGTAAAAAACTGCAGGCCATGGTACAGCGCGCTTACTCGACATCCATCAATATTGCTGCGTAACTATTTGTTAACATTTGTTTTTAATTTCATATTTTCGGCAATTAGTGTTTAGCGTAAGACAAATATTATTGTTATTTAGTGACGAATAGGGATAATCGGTGTTCCAGTTGGAGGAGCATTCGTGAAAGTTTATTTTTCGCACGGCAAAGAAAGTGGCCCGTGGGGCACTAAAATTCGATTTTTAGCTGATATCGCTGAAAGCATGGGATGTCAGATAGAAAGTATTGACTATTCAGCTACGATGAACCCGGAAGAGCGGGTTGCTTTACTGCTGGAGCAGTTGCCGTCTGACGATTCCGAAGTGGTGTTAGTGGGTTCCAGTATGGGTGGTTATGTGTCGTTGGTAGCGGCCCTGCAATACAACGTTAAGGGGATATTTTTGCTGGCCCCGGCAGTGTACATGCCTCGGTATGAAAAGCAGGCATATCCGGTTAAATGCGCCGTGTCTTGTGTACATGGCTGGCAGGACGAAATTATACCGGTGGAAAACGTACTGAAATTTGCGCGGGAACAAAGTGCCAGTTTGCATTTGGTTCCCGGTGATCACCGGTTAAACGATTCATTGGATTTGATAGCGCCGATTTTCAAGCAGTTTTTATACAGTTGCCTTACAGACAAGGTTTAATCAGAGAAAACAGTTGTTTCCCGCAGAGCTCTGTTTAATTCGGTTCGAAGTGTATTGAGACTATAATGGAACCATTGAGTGGCAGGGTTGGTCCAGCCTAGTGTTGCTCGCCTTGAAGCAAGCTTCAAGCGCTTAAAGTAAAAATAGAAATTAAAACCAGAAGTAGAAAGGACTTTGTGTTGTGCATCCTTGTACCTGTATGTTGTTTGCTTACCGCTAAAATCCGTATAACGTAAAGTATGTCGTGTGTAGTGATTTGTGCGCGCTGCGCTAACTGTGTGGCAGAACAGCTATCAAGCGCACTGACCAGCAGTGCGCTTGTTTATTGCAATATTACGCGTTGATTACTTTTACCATGGCTTTGGCCAGTGTATCTACGTTTGCCAGGCTGATACCGGCAACGTTTACGCGGCTTGAGTCCACAAAGTAAACGCTGTGCTCGCTACGCATCTTTTGAACTTGTTCCGGAGTGATGCACAGGAACGAGAACATGCCTTTTTGGTCGTTTACGAAGCTGAAATCTTTCTGTGCACCGTACTCGGCTAATTTGCTTACCAACAGGCCACGCAGTGTACGCATGCGATCGCGCATTTCGTCTACCTCGTTTACCCATTCCTGTTTCAGCGCTTCGTTAGACAAAATAATATCAACTAACGCACCGCCGTAGCTGGGCGGCATTGAGTAAATACCACGCGCAACGCTCTGAATTTGACCCTGAGCAATTTTACGGGTGTTGCTGTCGGCGCAAACAATGGCCGCTAAACCAACACGCTCACGGTACAAACCAAAGTTTTTGCTGCAAGATGCGGCAATAATCACCTCGGGCAGGTTCTCACACAGCAAACGTACGCCATAAACGTCGTCTTCCAGGCTGTCACCGAAACCCTGATAAGCAATATCTACGAAAGGCAGGAACTCACGCTCTTTGGCAACGTTGAGTACTTCTTGCCATTGAGCTTTGGTCAGGTCTGCACCCGTTGGGTTGTGGCAGCAACCGTGTAGCAGTACCACATCGCCTTTTTTCACCTTACGCAAACAATCCATCATAGCGTCGAAGCGCACAGACGCAGTTGCTTTGTCGAAGTAGGGGTAGGTTTCAATAGTTAAACCGGCATTGCCAATCAGTGGAATGTGGTTTGCCCAGGTAGGATCGCTTACCCATACAGTTGTATCAGCATTAACGCGGGTAAGTAATTCGGCCAGAATACGCAGTGAACCACAGCCACCAGGCGCCTGAACTGCGGCAACGCGGTCGGCTAAAAGAACCGGGCTTTGTGCTCCCAGAATCAGTTGCAGCATACCGTCGATAAACCCTTGCACACCCTGCGGAGTGATATAGGTTTTTGAAGTCTCACGCTCAAGCAACACTTTCTGTGCTTTTACTACCGCCGACAGAATAGGGGTATTGCCCTGTTCGTCTTTATAAACACCTACGCCTAAATCAATCTTTGCAGGGTTGTTGTCTTGCTTAAAGGCAGCAGATAAACCAAGTATAGGATCAGGGGGTAGCAGGGGTAACACTTCAAACACGGTATGTCCTCACGATTTCATTAGTCAATGTTAACGACGGCTGAAAACGGGCCAGTCGATAACCAAAAGTCCGCAGCGTTCAGAATGTTCGTCACGTTGCATTATTGTTGTGCAAAACGGGAGTCATTGCACAGGTTGCGCATTATGCCACTATCACTATCAAATACGAATAGAAAATCATCCTAAAATTAGCCGATTTTCCAACTAAAATGTTGCATTTGCCCCACTGTACCATCGCTTGTGTAGGAACATTCATACCAACATGCCTGCTGATGCTGGTTAACAAGGAGTATAGTAGAGCTGCGGGTGCCATATTTTGGTGTATGAATGAAGATAGGCGACAGCGCAATTTCCCATTCCGGCGACACGCCCGTGCTGGGTAATTCATCCTTGGGGGCCTGTTGATTATTGCGCATCAACGCAAACAGGTGATCAATGTTCAGCGAGTCGGTGCTGCTAATATATTCCTGCAAGGCTTGCGTGCCATTGCGCACCTTAGGCCAGGGGGTATTAAGCGATGCATTCGACAAGCTATGTACGCCAGGAGATAGCCATTCATGCGCTGATGATTCACTGTTAAATGCAAGCAGGTTCCGGTAATGCCCAAACAGCATATTAAAGCCATTGTACTGATTGGCTGTGGCTTCAAGTGTACGAAGATACATTGCCGTTAGTGGCGGACTGGCTAAATAATTAACCACAAGATGACCGCGACTAAGTTTATCATCGGATTGAGTGGCGGGGTTTCTGATGTTGGTTAGTGCGGCAATGTGTCCGTTACGCGTAATGCCCATCCATGTCCCGCCAGCCATTAAATCCTTGCCAGCGAGCAATCCTGGGGGCTCAGTCCAGAAAGCCGATGGCGCTGTTGGCCTTGCATAAAATTCGTCGCGATTAGCAGCAATGATTAATGGATATTCAGGGTGCTGTTGAACCGCAGCAAAAATAATACACATGCTATTACTCAGTAAAAGAAGTCTGAACCATTCGATGAGGCGTTAGTGTAACCAATTGATGTATTGATCTATAGCGACTGGCGCTGAATGCAGCCAATTATGCTACGATTGGGTTGACATAATCATAACTATAAAGGTTTTTCATGCACGATAAGCAGTCTTTTGCGTGTTATTCATTGCCTGAATTGGTGCCTCACAGAGCGCCTGGTTGGTTTAGTCGCCTATGCCGGTGGTGGCTGGATAAGCGCGGGTGGGTTATCGATGGCCAAATGGCAAACGAACCCAAAATGGTAATTGCCGTTGCACCGCATACGTCAAACTGGGATTTTATACTTGGCGTTGCAGTGATGTTTGCAATCCGTATTCGATTATCTTTCTTCGGTAAACACACTATTTTTACGCCGCCGTTGGGCTACTTCATGCGCAAGATTGGCGGTATCCCGGTTGAGCGCAGCCAGGCGCATGGCGTGGTGCAAAGTATTGCAAAGCAAATAAATAATGCCGATAAACTGGTACTCGCACTGGCACCTGAGGGAACCAGAAAAGCGGTGTTTCCATGGAAAAGCGGCTTTCTTTACATAGCACAAACCGCTAGAATCCCCATTCAGTGTGTAGGATTGGACTACCGGCGTAAAGCGCTGGTGTTTGGTCCGGTTCTTACCGTATCCGACGACTTAGCATCATCAATGAACGAGATTTATGCTTTTTACCGCACCATTGATGCCAAGTATCCACAGCAAACAGTAACGGAGCCCAACGCGTGACAAAACTGGGAGTAACCACCCGTCAGATCCATGCTGATCGACTTTTGAATCAGCCAACAGATGGCGCAGTGCATAGCAGTACCACTAATTCAGTGCTTTTCGAATTTAAACGAGCACAAGATTTGGTTGATGTATTTCAGGGCAAAAAAGTAGGGCACGTTTATTCGCGTTCATCGTCTGGTTCGGTGGTGGCACTACAGAATATGATCGCCGATTTAGAAGGCGGACTCACTAGTGTGTGTTTTGCTACTGGTATGGCGGCTATTACCAGCACGTTTTTGTCGTTATTCAAAGCAGGCGATCACATCATTGTTAGCCAGTATTTGTTCGGCAATACCCGCAGCTTCATGGATACTATGCAGGATCTCGGTATCCAGCTTACCTTCGTGGATGTGACCTCCATTCAGGATGTGATTAACGCAAAGCAGCCTAATACCCGAGCAGTATTTGCTGAAACGATAGCTAATCCGGTTACACAAGTATCGGATGCCCGGGCAATTGGGCAATGGTGTGAAGAGAATAAGCTGCTCTTTATGGTGGATAACACCATGACTCCTCCGCCAAGTTTTGATGCTAAAGCCATGAAAGTGTCACTCATTCTGTGTTCACTTACCAAATATATTGCAGGTCATGGACATGTATTGGGTGGCGCGGTAGTTGATACAGGATTATACGACTGGACCCAATTCCCGAATATCAGCCCTAAATATCAGGTAGCTGATAAAGCCATGTGGGGGATTACCCAAATCAAGAAAAAAGGGTTGCGCGATATAGGTGCCACGCTTGCGCCTCAGTCTGCTCACCTTATTTCGGTTGGCATGGAAACATTATCGCTTCGCACCGCGCGCAGTAACGATAACGCGTTAAAACTGGCTACGTATCTGGAAGCTCACCCTAAAGTGCAAACCGTGTATTACCCCGGGCTGGCAAATCATCCACAACATTTTATTGCCCGTGAACAACTGGCTAATTACGGTTCGATTCTCAGTTTTGATTTGGTGCCAGGCATTGAGCCTTGTGCTTTCTTAGACAAGCTGGCATTGGTTATCTCTGCTACGCATCTTGGTGACACACGTACACTGGCGTTGCCGGTTGCGCCTACTATTTTCTTCGAAAATGGCCAGCGTGAGCGCGCTAAAATGGGGATTACGGAAACCATGATCCGCTTGTCTGTTGGTATTGAAGATACCGACGATTTAGTGGCCGATTTTGAGCAGGCGTTAAATAGCTTCACGCTCTAACGTAAGCCAGAGTCAGCAATTCATAGCATTAAAAAGGCCTCGTGTACCTGGTACCTCGGGGCTTTTTTGTGCGTTGATATATCTGCCGTGTAAAATTCATTCGGTTAAATAGAATGATAGGTGTGATTTTTAGCCATGGATGTCCGTTACTGTTGTTGATTAAATAACTACATCAACTGACAGGAGTGCAGACATGAAAACAATTTTAGTAGTAAACAGCAGTTTAAACGGTGAAGCGGGCAATTCTTCTAAATTAGTCGCCAACTATATTGCAAAACTTGATGACCAGCAGGTAAAGCTGGACGTACTGAATCTGAATGAGGTTCAGTTACCTCATTTAACGCAGAAAGAAATGGCTGCGTGGATGACCGCTCCGGAAGCGCGCACCAGTGAACAAGCTGAATTAGCCGGCATTTCAGACGCACTGCTTTCGCGTTTAATTGAAGCCGATGAAGTAGTAATTGGCTTGCCTATGTATAACCTGGGTGTGCCGTCTACGTTTAAAGCCTGGATTGATCGTCTGGCGCGTGCAGGTAAATCATTTAAATACACCGAAACCGGCCCGGTTGGCCTGATTGCCGATAAGCCTGTAACAGTATTGGCGGCGCGCGGTGGTATTTATGCCGGTACTGAATACGACTCACAAACCCCTTATATTCGCCACGTATTTGGCCTCATGGGAATCCGCAGTGTGAATTTTGTGTATGCCGAAGGTCTGAATATGGGTGAAGAGGCTGCTCAAAAAGCATTTTCTTCAGCAAATGAAAAAATTATTGAACTTTTGTCTAACTAATTAGACCAACTATATGCAGTTAGCAAAAATGGCGCAGAATAAATGGCTGTTCTATTGATGCTAAAGTGTGTTCCAAGTTGAGTGTGCTTTAGCCCCGTTGTGTACGGGGCTTTTTTTTGCCTGTTGAACGCGAGGATGTGCAACAGGCAGGCTGGTATTACATGGCTAGCGCTTTGGCGACATCGTCGCGAAGGGCTTTATCGGAAGGTTTAACCGAGCTCTTATAGTGCTTAACAATGTTACCGTTTTTGTCTACCAGGTATTTGTTGAAATTCCAGCTGGGTGCCTCACCGGTGGCTTTGGCAAGCATGCGGAATAACGGATCGGCTTCGTCGCCTTTCACATGAGTTGGCTCAAACATAGGAAATTTAACACCGTATGTCAGTTCACATAATTCAGCCGTTTTACCTTCGTCTTTGGCTTCCTGATTGAAGTCGTGAGAAGGGAAGCCCAATACCACAAAATCCTGCTCTTTTAATTCGGCGTACATGGCTTCCAAACCTTCAAATTGAGGTGTGTAGCCACAGTAACTGGCAGTATTCACGATCAGGAGTGTTTTGCCCTGAAACTCGTTGCACAGGTTTACCGTTTCCTGAGAGTTCAGCTTGCGTTTCATAAATTTCAGCACATCCGGGCAAGTGTTTGCCTGGCTGGTAAAGGCCATTGCGCTAAGAATAAAGGCGCCCATAAGTTTTTTCATCGTGTCGTCCTGTTAGTGTGATGTGTTGAGAAATACAGTAAAAACCACTGCCTTGGATCACTCTGTATCCAAATAATGCCGGTGACAGTGCGCAACGGCGGATTACTGAGTACACCGTTCATACGGCAAAGCGTTTAAGTTTAAAGATAAATATTCACAAGCGATGGTTTATCGTGGCTATAATGACCGGGTTGTAGCAAATAAGTAAACAAGAATATGCCAAATCACCTGACCAGAAATATTATTGCCGGCAGTATCAGCCTGCTTTTGTTCGCATGCGCGAATACCACTGAATCGCAAGCCCCGGCGGCAACCGATTCAACCCTTGCTTCACCAGCGCCGGCCGCAGTTGTTCGCACTGAGGCCGTTAACCCTGGTGCCACTGGCGAGATCACGCTTAAACAAATTATGTCAGATCCCGATTGGCTGGGCCGGGAGCCTACCGCTCCTGCCTGGTCGTTGGATGGCGATATTGTGTATGCCCGCAAGCGCGAGGGCAGTGAGGTTAATGATTATTACCTGATTGAAGCGGATAAAACCGGCAACGGTTCGAAAATTGAGTTGTCGGCTCAGCACGCATACCGTTACGATGAAAAAACCGCCAGCAACGATGGTAAGTATACGGCCTGGCGTTTTGCAGTTAGTGTTTTTGTAAAACTGGCTGACGGCGCGGTAGTACAGTTAACCCGGGGTCGCCAGTCGCTGCGCAATTTAACGTTTATGACCGATAACCGCCTGATGGCGACAACCGGTGATAGCGTGGTTGCTTTTGATTTAACAACCGGTCAGCAGGCGATGCTGATGAGTTGGAAATTTGAAGATGCCCCTGTTGCCAATAAACCGCCAAAAGACTTTATCGCGGCTGAACAGCAAACGCTGATTCAATATATTCAGGTTCAGCGCAAAAACCGGGATGACGCCTTTGCTCACGATGCAGCAATGCGTGCTGCAAGCCCGGCTGTTGCACCAGCGCCATTCTATTTTCCGTCGGGCGATCGGTTAGTGGCTGCAACCTTATCTCCCGATGGCAAACACGCCATTGTCGTCACCACCAAGCAAGGCAGCTATCGGGATAAAACCGACATTATGCCGCACTACATTCAGGAAGATGGACGTATAGCGGCTATTGATGTGCGTCAGCGTGTAGCAGATGCTCAGCCCGTTGAGGAAACCGTTTGGTTGCTCGATATTCAGGCGCATACTCAGCATAAGTTGTCGTATATGAATTTGCCAGGGTACAACGACGACGTGCTTGCCTCAGTTAAAGCGGAAAACGCTGCCGCGCGGGGTGAAACTTACACAGTAAACCGCCTGCCGCGCGCCATTGGTCTGTTGGATAGCTGGTATTGGCGTGAGCCGTCAATACGCTGGCATCAGGACGGCACAGCGGTAGCGCTAATGCTGGAAGCCTGGGACAACAAAGACCGCTGGATTGTAACGGTGGATTTCGCCAGTAAGCAGTTTAATACCGAACATCGTTTGCACGATGATGCCTGGGTAAATTATCGATTTAATCAGTTTGGTTGGTTACACAACTCCCACACCCTGTTTTATCAGTCGGAGCATACCGGTTATAGCCACTTGTATGTGCAAAAGCCTGGCGAAAAGCCGCGTGCCCTCACATCTGGTGAGTACATTGTGGATGAAGTAACACTGAGCAGCAACGATCAGTACATGTACTTTCAGGCCAACAAAAAGCACCCTGGAATTTATGAGATCTACCGGGTAAATGTGGCTACGGGTGAACACGAAGCGCTTACTGATCTGAACGGCGTAACCGAATATGTGCTGAGCCCAGGTGAAGACGCGTTGTTGCTGACCCATTCAAAAGTAACCCAGCCACCCGAATTATTTATACAGCGCCTGGGGAATGGCTCTGAACCTGTTCAACTAACCCACACGGTGAGTGAAGCATTTAAAGCCTTGCCATGGACGGCACCGCAGGTGGTAGCCATTCCTTCCAGCCATACCAGCAAACCTATTTATGCCCGCGTTTATTTGCCAGAAGGGTATCAGCAAGGTGATGCTAAGCGCGCAGTGGTATTTAACCATGGTGCTGGCTACCTGCAGAATGCGCATTTGGGGTGGTCGGGGTATTTCCGTGAATTCATGTTCCACAGCATGTTAGTGCAAAAGGGGTACGTGGTACTGGATATGGATTACCGTGCGTCTGCTGGTTATGGGCGCGACTGGCGCACAGCTATTTACCGTCAAATGGGAACGCCGGAAGTGGAAGATTTACGTGATGGGGTAAATTGGCTGGTGAACAACGCGAACGTTGATCGCAACCGTATTGGTACCTATGGCGGTTCTTATGGCGGTTTCTTAACGTTTATGTCGATGTTTACTGCGCCGGATCTGTTTCAGGCTGGTGCGGCACTGCGTCCGGTGTCAGACTGGGCTCACTACAATACGGCCTATACATCGAACATTCTGAATACGCCGGATGTTGATCCTATTGCTTACCGCAAAAGCTCTCCCATTTACTTTGCTGAAGGGTTAGAGAAAACACTGCTGATCAATGCACCAATGGTAGACAACAACGTGTTCTTTGTAGACGTTGTTCGCCTGGTACAGCGTATGATTGAGCTGGAAAAAACGGATTTCGAAACGGCCATTTACCCAGTGGAACCTCATGGCTTTATTCAGCCAAGTTCCTGGTTGGACGAATACCGCCGTATTTTCAAATTATTTGAAGAAAACCTGTAATAAAACAGTTTATCTGAAAACACGATGAAGCCGGTCAGGTCATACTGCCCGGCTTTTTTTATGGGCAACTAAGCTGCCTGCCGGGGTTTGATAACCGAATACAACACCGACATCACCCACATCAGTAAAAACAGTGCAAAACCACTTGCCGCACCGTAAAGATGGGCGTCGATAGCGACCGACGCACCAATTAATTCTGCTACATCCTTACTGCTACCTTGCCATTGTTCCCAGCTTACTTTTGCCATTATGCCGAGTAGCAGCAGGGCACCTGAATACACTTTATTGCGAATATCCATACAGGCTCCCCACACGAATAAACCATGTAAAGCC
>NZ_JBLBUE010000073.1:0-16531 GCF_047290655.1 Alteromonas sp. AMM-1
AAAGAGTGCTTCAATGAATTCTTCGCCGTTAAAGCTGCGCAAATCATCAATACCCTCGCCAACGCCGATGTAGCGAATGGGAATAGCAAACTGATCGGCAATGGCAAAAATAACACCGCCCTTGGCCGTCCCGTCGAGCTTAGTTAATGTGATGCCGGTTAATCCTACAGCCTGATCAAACAATTTGGCCTGGCTAACTGCATTCTGACCGGTGCCCGCGTCAAGCGTGAGCATTACTTCGTGAGGTGCTGACGGGTTGATCTTCTTCATCACCCGTACCACTTTTTTCAACTCTTCCATTAAGTTGTCTTTATTTTGCAGACGCCCGGCTGTATCGGCGATAAGTATATCAATACCGCGAGCTTTAGCCGATTGCAAGGCATCAAACAATACAGACGCACTATCGGAACCCGTTGGCTGTGCGATTACCGGAATATGGTTTCGCTCTCCCCACACCTGCAATTGCTCAACCGCGGCGGCACGGAATGTATCGCCAGCTGCCAGCATGACCTTCTTACCCTGCTGCTGGAACTGCTTAGCCAGTTTGCCAATAGTGGTGGTTTTCCCAACGCCATTTACACCGACCATCAGGATCACAAACGGGCCATCGGCTTTATTGTGACGGGCAATGACTTCGGGTAACGGTTTATCCACATTCGTGAGCAGGCCTTTTAACTGCCCTTTTAGCAACTGATACAGCGCATCGCCATCTTTTAGCTGAGAGATTTTGGCTTGCTCAGTTAACCGTTTGATAATTTTACCCGTGGTGTCCATTCCCACATCTGCAACCAATAACTGCGTTTCGAGCTCCTCGTATAGCTCTTCATCAATCGTTTTGCCTTTAAACAGGCTAACAATGCCACTGCCCAGATTGGCCTTGGTGCGCGACAAGCTGGCTTTCAGACGGCCGAAAAACGAAGCTTTCTCTTCTGCGGGTGGTACAGCCTTAGTGACGGGTTTTGCCACGGGCTCGCTGGATGGAACGGAATCTGGTACTACCGGTGCCGGGGGCGATGCCTCATCCACTGCACTAACAGCCTCAGGCTCGATGGTGGCAACGGGCTCTGTTGGAGTAGCTGTATTTACGGGCGCTGACTCTACAGGCGTAGCACCCTGTACATTTGCAGCTGGTGCTTCACTTTGTGTTTTTTCTTCGGGCTTTTTCTTGTTCAACCAGCCAAAAAGTTTAGACATAGTGCTGATAAATCCTTACTGAGATTCCGCGTTGTGCGGTAAACTGGAGACAAATTCAATCAATATCGGCGAATCATAGCATTCTCTGGCACAATGAATCGAGTAGCAAAAAAATCTCAGCGTCCATCCGGGCGGAGCGGCAGTGTAAGGATCATTAGCGGGCAATGGCGCGGAAGGCGCTTGCCAGTGCTGGATGCGGAAGGACTAAGACCCAGTACAGATCGCACCCGGGAGACCCTATTTAATTGGTTAATGGCTGACGTACAGGACGCCCGGGTACTGGATGTGTTTGCGGGCTCAGGTGTACTGGGTATGGAATCCTTGTCGCGTTTTGCCAGCGAAGCCACCTTTATTGAAAAGAATAGTCAGGCGGCAGGTCAGTTGAAAAAGAACCTGGCATTGCTCAAAGCACAAGCCACTGTGCACCAGGGTGATGCTCTGCAAGTGTTGCCCGCCTTATCAGGCCCTTTTGACCTTATCTTTATCGATCCACCTTTTCAACACAATCTGGTTAACCCTGCCCTACAAGCTTTACAGCAACATGGGTTAATAGCCGAATCAGCAAAAATCTACGTTGAACAGGAAGTCGGTGCCCCGCCATTGCTGCTACCCCAAGGAGCAAGTGTGTTGAAACACAAGCAAACCGGGCAATTCAGTTATTACCTGTTAACCGCCTGACTTTAAGGCGGTTAACAAAGCCATTCACTGGCTAATCCCGTTCGATTCCAATATTGCTGATCCCTTCACTGGCGGCAATATCTTTCAGCGTTTTTAACATGTCCAGCCATGGCTGATCACTTTGCACTGCATCCAGCAGTTCCTGTTGAATGGCAATTTCAAACTGCATGAGTGGGTGAGTTTTTACTGTTTCGTCAGTGGCTTCTCCGGTAGCCAACAGATAGGCTTCCACACTGCCCTGGGACAGCTTGCTCACCACTACCGCCCCTTGCGGGTCTTCTTTTAAAATCAGATTAATGGTAGCCGACATCGCGATAGCCGCATCAATAGCAGGATATACACCGTAGTTATCAAAATCATTGGTATCCGGCGTGGCTTCTTCTACCTTTTCCAGTTGCGTTGCAAAATTCACTTTACTTTTAGGGTTAGCCAGCACTTCCCACATTAAATTCAGGCAGTGGCTAAGCACGGTGGGATCCCCAAACTCAGTGACCTCACAAAAAAGCTGATAATTGGGCACCATTCTATCCAGCAGCGCTACGCTGAACGCAATTGCATTTCGGCCTTCTAACGCGCGCACTTGCGCAAACGTGGACAATTTATTATTCAAAATACCTCTCCGGGCTAACCTACTTGCGAAAAGTACGTGCCGACACCGTTTAAAAACATTTGTATTGCAATCATCACCAGAATCATGCCCATCAGCCGCTCCATAGCAGCCAGGCCTCGCTCGCCAAGTATACGATGAAATACACCAGAAAAAAGTAAAATGGCAGCACTGACCAGCCAGGCAGCGCCCAATGCCAGCGCCCAATCCGCCATTCTATCCGGACTTTGATTCGACAATAAAATTAATGCGGCCAATGTAGAAGGCCCGGCAATCATGGGAATAGCTAACGGCACGATGTAAGGCTCTTCGCCTGCTGCCAATCCAATCGGGCTGGTGCCTTTTACCGGAAAAATCATCTTCAATGCAATTAAAAACAAAATAATACCGCCAGCGATGCTCACGGTTTCCTGTTTAACGTTGAGAAAATCCAGTACTGCCTGTCCGCTAAACAGAAACACATACAAAATAACCAGCGCAAACAACAACTCACGAATCAAAATGAATCGGCGTCGTTTAGGCTCAATCATTTTCAGTACCGACATAAAGATCGGCAGGTTACCCAGCGGGTCCATAATCAAAAACAGCATGACCGCTGCAGACCAGGTATCCATTAATTTTCCTCTTATTAAAAATGCACTCTTGCCATAGAGATTGTTGACTACTGGCATTTTTGCCCGGCAGAACAAACATTAACTTTTTATTCACAAACAGACATTTTTGCGCTTTACTCTATTTACCTCTAACAACACAGGTTGCAAAGATGAGCTTAATGACTGTGCGGGAAGTAGCTGACTTCCTCAATGTACAAGAAATTCGGGTAGAACGATTACAACGTGAAAGTTTACTGGTAGCCAAAGATAAAGACCAGGCAGGTAGCCCATTGTTCGACCGCACCGATGTAGAAAAATACAAAGCGCTTGCCGAGCGTCTTGGCGGTATCTGACGCACATCGGAACCCTTCTCAGCAAGTACAATAAAACCGTCCCGCTAAAACAGGACGGTGTTGTCTTTATTTACTTATTCTGCTGAGCGAAGAAAAGCTGCAAGCGTCTTTATGCCCGCACCTGTACCACCTGCCGGCATCTCGGCGTTAGCACTACCGTGGTAAGCGGCTGCCAGATCTAAATGCAGCCAGCCTTGTTCGTTACCGGTAACAAAACGCGATAAGAAGCCCGCAGCATTGGATGCACCACCTGCACCACCACCTTTTTGCGCCCGCGAGTTTGCTGTATCAGCAAATGCAGAAGGGCAACGGTCCTGGTGCCAGGTTTCCAAAGGTAACGGCCAGAATTTTTCTTGTTCAGTCTTAGCCACGTCCAGCAGCGTTTGTGACAACGCGGGGTTCAGACTAAATACCGCGTGATAGTCGTAGCCCAACGCTACCGTAGCGGCTCCGGTGAGAGTGGCGGCATCTACAATATACTTAGCCTGCGATTCCACGGCGGCGATTAAGCCATCGGCAAGTACCAATCGGCCTTCGGCATCGGTATTTACGATTTCCACACTGGTACCGTTTTTATAGGTAAGAATGTCGCCTAATTTATAGGCATGCCCGCTCACCAGGTTTTCTGCACAGCACAGATATAATTTTACGCGTTTATTCAACCCTTGCATGATGGCTAGCCCTAAAGCGCCCGTCACCGTTGCAGCACCGCCCATGTCACACTTCATGTCCAGCATACCTTCGCTTGATTTCATACTGTAACCACCGCTGTCGAAGGTAATCCCTTTGCCTACCAGCGCCGTTGACACTGGCGTATTGCTTTCTCCTGCTGGATTGTAATCCAGTTGCAGGAACACGGGTTCACGGTCACTCCCACGCCCTACATTGTAGATCCCTGTCCAGCCCTGCGCCTGCAGCGCTTCACCGGCTATCAGCTGATAACTCACGGCATCGGGTGCCAGCGACTTTAACCAGTCAGCCGCGCGTTGAGCCAACGCCATTGGCGATAACACTTCTGGCGTGTCATTGATAAGCTTGCGCGTAAACAACAGCGCCGAGAATGCCTTTTCTAACTCTGCTTTGTCGCTGTTGTCGCAAAACACAACCCGGCCGGGTCTGAAAGCCCGCGTAAAACTGCCCGCAAATGTCCATTGCTCGTTTTTCTCCCACGTTCCATCCAGTACCACAACGGGTATATTCATGCTGTCGAGTTGACGAGCAGCCCGACGGATAACCCGCAACCGATCCTGCTTTTCATTAATGTGAATCAGCGCCTGATCACCGGAAATACTCAGCACGGCTTTTTCACCCCAACTCAGCGCAGCAGGGGTATCCGTGATCTTCACTTGCATGTCAGTCATAATGTCCTCATGTTTTATAACGTGATTCGTTTATGCAGTTTACTTCACCTTTGCTACGCGGCACACTGATTCGTCGATACAAACGCTTTTTTGCCGATATATTGCTCGATTCCGGCGAACACATCACTGCGCACTGCCCCAATACCGGCGCAATGACAGGATGTGCTGAACCTGGCTTTATTACCTATGTGAGCCCTGCTAACAACCCCAAGCGTAAACTTAAATTCACATGGGAACTGGTCTTTACCCCACAACAGCACTGGATTGGGATTAACACTCAGCATGCCAACACGTTGGCCAGCGAAGCGATTAAACAGGGTATTCACCCATTGTTTGAACACTTACAGGCGGTTCGCCGAGAAGTAAAAGCGCCAGATGGTCAATCAAGGTTTGATTTCTGCCTGACCCAACAGGATAATTCACTCTGTTATCTGGAAGTTAAATCCGTTACCCTGGCAAACGGTAAACAGGGCTATTTTCCAGACGCGGTAACCACAAGAGGCACAAAACATGTGCAAGGACTTGCCGAACTTGCAAGAACCGGTGTTGATACCTGTCTGTTCTTTTGTGTGCAGCACAGCGCTATTGAACAGGTCAGTGTTGCCCACCACATAGACCCAGCCTATGCTTTAGCAGTGGAGGATGCTGTGGCCGCCGGCGTAAAAGTACTTGCCGTAAGCTGTAAAATGAGTGAAGAAAAAATCACTATAAATCAATTACTCCCGGTTATTTTGTAAAAAAAGAGTTGATTTTTAAGATTTGGACGGCATATTTGCGGCTTGCTGAAAAAAGCCCGCATTTTTTATGGGTGCGGCAATAGCGCATACGATTAATAGGAAACGTGTGCCGTAATCAGTTAAAGACACTTTACGTTGCCTGTACAACACGATTCTGTTATAGATAACCGTTTATTTCAGGACATTTAGGGTGTCGTAGTGTAGGAGATGTGGCACATGCCAGCTGAGAAAGAAACCAAATCCCTTGGCCTTTTGGCACTTGCCGGGCTTACCCCGTACCAGTCAAAAGACAACGAAGAGTATATGAACGAAGCTCAAATGGAGCATTTTCGTTTAATACTGAAAGCCTGGCGTAATCAGTTGCGTGAAGAAGTGGATCGCACTGTTTCGCACATGAAAGATGAAGCGGCAAATTTCCCGGACCCAGTTGATCGTGCAGCTCAGGAAGAGGAATTCAGTCTGGAGCTGAGAACGCGGGATCGCGAACGCAAGCTGATTAAGAAGATTGAGAAAACCCTGAAACGCATTGAAGAAGACGATTTTGGCTTCTGCGACTCCTGTGGTATCGAAATCGGTATTCGCCGTTTAGAAGCCAGACCCACTGCAGACTTGTGTATTGACTGCAAAACCATGGCTGAAATAAAAGAGAAGCAACTGCAGGGTTAATCCTTGTAGCCATATCGGCCTGTTTTTATAAGCAGGTCGTTTGCTTCGCTACTTAACCTTTGCCTCACCACTGTGATGCAGGATTTCTTGTCCCCTATTTCCACTAATTCATCCCAAAACGGATACGTCGGCAGGTTTGCTCCGTCACCGACAGGTCCCTTGCATTTTGGATCATTGCTTGCGGCACTCGCCAGCTACTTAGACGCGCGGGCGAATAACGGTCGATGGATCCTGCGCATGGAAGATATCGATCAACCGCGATGTGTAGACGGTGCCGATCAGCTTATTATGCAAGCACTGTTAGCCCACGGACTCCAATGGGATGGCGATGTATGGTATCAATCTGCGCGTTTACCTGTATATCAGGCTGTAATTCAGCGGCTAACAGCGCAGCAGCAGGTCTATGGCTGTGTTTGCACCCGTAAGCAAATTCGGGCGCAGGGTGGCGTTTATCCAGGCACTTGCCGCACGGCCGGTCATTCAACCGCGGGACACGCCGTCAGGTTGCAATGTAACAGCATTGTGACGTCTTTCTCCGATGCCATCCTGGGGCAAATTTGTGTCACCGAGCCACACGCACTGGAAGATACGTTACTGCAGCGCAGCGATGGCATTTACAGTTACAATCTTGTGGTGGTGGTGGACGATATCGCCCAGGGCGTAACGCATATTGTACGGGGCAGTGATTTACTGGATACCACCGCCGCCCACCTTACCTTGTATAAAATACTTGATGCCAAAGCCCCCGCGTATGCCCATATTCCGGTAGCAGCAACAGCGAAAGGGCGAAAATTAAGTAAGCAAAACCACGCCAGGGCGTTGGATTTGGCCACCCCAGAAGACAACTTGCTACGCGCTTTGGCCTTTTTGGGTCTGTCTTCAGTGAAAGGCGACACGGTATCAGATATATTAGACGCCGCTACTGCAAACTGGCAGTATGGAAATGTGCCTAAAATGCAGGAAGTTATTGTCGATGAGGCAGAATCTACTTATCATACCGGCCGAAATAATTGAGGAGTAATCACCATCATTACCCGTGTTCTGGACAAGATGAAGCGAGTGCTAAGCCGCGAGAGCAATAACACCACACTGAAAGGTGTTGTGATCCCAAGGGCTGAACACTGTATTTCCAGAGAAGACATCAGCGACAATGCGCTTAAAGTGATGTACCGGCTAAACAACGCCGGATTCGATGCGTATTTGGTTGGGGGCTGTGTACGCGACCTGATGCTCGGACATAAACCGAAAGACTTTGATGTGGTTACCAACGCAACGCCTGAACAAATCAAAGAACTATTCCGCAACTGCCGCTTAATCGGCCGACGCTTCAGACTGGCCCATGTGGTTTTTGGTCGCGAAATTATTGAAGTAGCTACTTTCCGTGGTCACCACAGTGATGAAACCAGCAGCGCTAAGCAAGACGAACAGGGCCAGTTAGTCCGGGATAACGTGTTTGGCACAATTGAAGAAGATGCTGAACGCCGCGATTTTACCTTTAACGCCATGTATTACGATGTGGCAACATTCTCGGTAACTGACTTCGCCAATGGCGTTAACGCCATTAATCGGCGCGAAGTAGAATTAATTGGCGATCCTGATGTACGTTATCGCGAAGATCCTGTTCGCATGCTGCGCGCGGTGAGATTCGCAGCCAAGCTCGGCATGAATATCACGCCCCGTTCTGCAAAACCTATTTTGGCCCATGGCCATTTGCTAAGCAACATCCCGGCAGCGCGGCTATTTGAAGAAACACTTAAATTGTTTTTGTCGGGTCATGGGCTCGACACCTTTCGCCTGCTGAATCATTACAAATTGCTCGACCCACTGTTTCCGGCACTGGCGAATGTACTGCATACTAAAGACGGCAGGGAAATTCAGTTACTGGAAATCGTTCTGAAGAACACGGATGAACGTATCAACAGTGGTCAGCGCGTTACCCCTGCGTTCCTTTATGCCAGTCTGTTGTGGTATCCGGTTGAAGAGCATGCCTTGAAACTGCAGTCGGAAGCAGGATTAAACAGTAACGATGCATTTAATATTGCGATGGGCGACATATTGCACAAACAAACCCTACGTATAATGATCCCGAAGCGCTTCAGTACTGTGATAAGAGATATCTGGATTCTACAACAGCGTTTGCCCCGTAGATTTGGTCGTCGCGCGTTCCAGTTATTATCGCACCCTAAATTCAGAGCAGGTTATGACTTCTTATTGGCCAGGGGGCAGGTAGAAGGCGGACAAACGCTCGAACTGGCAGATTGGTGGACGCAATTCCAGCATGCCGATGCGGGCAAGCAAAAGAAACTCCTAAACCAACTGCGTCAACATGAAGGGTCTGCACCGCGTAAACGCCGTCGCCCGCGCAAGTCAAAGCCTGAAGATCATGCAGAGTAGCCGTGTATTCGTTGGCCTGGGTAGTAATCTGGGCGATTCTGTTGGACAACTCGTTGCTGCCATAACGGCAATTAACGACCTGGAACATACACAGGTTGTGCATACGTCGTCATTTTACCAAAGCAAGCCAATGGGACCGCCTGACCAGCCGCCCTACGTCAATGCAGTTGCCAAATTAACCACCACAATGACGCCGCATGATTTATTACGTGGGCTTCAAAAGATTGAAACCGCACTCGGCCGAATTCGCGATGGTGAGCGTTGGGGACCTCGTACGGTTGACCTGGACATTTTGTTGTTTGGTGAAGAAGTCATCGACACACCGGAGCTTACCGTGCCGCATTACGGTATGGCAGAGCGGGAATTTGTTCTGGTACCTCTGTTTGAAATTGCCCCGGAGCTGATTATGCCAGATGGCCATCCCTTATCGGTTTGGGTGTCACGCTGTTCTCTGGACGGCTTAAAACGCCTTCCCTCTTCCATTCGCACGTAAAATACGTATAGTCCCGTGTATCCTGTTTAGGAGATCACTTATGAAAAAAATAACCATTTCTACCCTATTAGCCAAAAAGCAAGCGGCAGAGAAAATTACTGCCTTAACCGCTTACGATGCCAGTTTTGCCAAGCTGTTCGACGAACAGGGTATTGATATACTGCTTATCGGCGATTCACTGGGTATGGTGTTACAAGGACAGGACAGTACGCTACCGGTTACCACACAAGACGTTGCTTACCACACACGCTGCGTGCGTGCGGGAGCCGAACGGGCCTTTGTGATTGCGGATATGCCCTTTATGTCTTATTCCACGCCAGAGCAAACCTATCTCAATGCTGCTACCTTAATGGCAGCGGGAGCCAGTATGGTAAAACTGGAAGGCGGGCGCTGGCTTGCTGAGTCTATCAGTGGCTTGCGCGACAGGGGGGTACCAGTTTGTGGTCACCTTGGTTTAACGCCGCAATCGGTAAATGTGTTTGGCGGTTTCAAAGTGCAAGGCCGGGAATCTGACAAAGCACAGCAATTGCTGGACGACGCGTTGGCACTTGAACAGGCCGGTGCGCAACTGCTGGTATTGGAACTGGTTCCCACCTCACTTGCCAAGCGCATTAGTCAGGCACTCACCATTCCGGTTATTGGCATTGGCGCAGGCCCTCATACAGATGGTCAGATACTGGTAATGCACGACATGTTTGGGATCAGTGCCAACTATATGCCTAAGTTTTCCAAAAACTATTTAACTGAAACCGGTGATCTTCGAGAAGCGGTTAACCGGTATATAGAGCAGGTTAAAGCCGTTGAATTTCCTGGTCCGGAACACAGCTTCGAGTAATTATGAAATTTATAGAAACCCTGAGCACTTTACGTGAGACCCGCCAGCAGTGGCGGCAGGCACAGCTGCGCGTCGCGTTTGTTCCCACTATGGGCAACCTGCACGATGGCCACATCGAGTTAGTCCGGCAAGCCAGACAACGGGCAGATGTAGTAATCGTATCAATTTTCGTAAACCCGATGCAGTTTGGTGCGAACGAAGACCTTGATGCCTACCCCCGTACGTTGGACGCAGATAAAGCCAAACTCCATGCCGAAGGGGTTGAAGCGTTGTTTTTCCCGGCAGCCAGCGATATTTACCCTCGCGGTCTTAACGAACAAACGTTTGTGGAAGTGCCCGGCATATCCGAACTGTGGTGTGGCGCCAGCCGTCCTGGGCATTTTCGTGGGGTCGCTACCATTGTGTGCAAGCTATTTAACATGGTTCAGCCTGATGTGGCTTGTTTTGGCGAAAAAGACTTTCAGCAGCTTCAGGTTATCCGCACCATGGTGGAAGACTTGTCGTTGCCAATCGAAATTGTCGGTATTCCAACCCGAAGACAGGCTGACGGATTGGCTCTGAGTTCAAGAAATGGGTATTTATCGGAAGCTGAGCGCAAACAAGCCACCCAGATTTACGCCACAATGAACGCGATGCGCGATGCGCTATGCAACCGCATAGCGTCTCAGGCGACGATTATTAATCAGGCAGTATCGCAGTTGGAAGACGCAGGATTCAAACGCGACTATGTTGCGGTATGCAATGCCCGGACTTTGCAGCCTGCAAAAGATAGCGATACCGATCTGGTTATTTTGATCGCCGCCTTTATGGGCAAAACACGTCTTATCGACAATCTGCATTTTTCCCGATAAATCGTCTATCTGGTCTTAACGAAACTTATCCATGAGTTTCGTTAAGACTTTTGCTGCAGCTCACCCCTAAATCTTTGCAGCCCTTTCATCCCACTGCTACGCTTATTAAACAAACTTGCATTTCTGTTTTAGCGAGGCACACCTTTGACCAAAGCCATTTCCCGGCAACAGACAATCATTGATGAGCTAAACGGCTTTTTTGGTGATAATAAGTTTCTGTTTAAACTTATCGATAGCTGTGTGCTGGATGGGATCTGGTATTGGGATCTGGAAAGCGAAGGGCGAGGATGGATGAGCGACGCCTTTTGGGGCATGCTGGGATACGATGCAATAATTAAACAAACCCAGACTGCACAATGGGAGTCTTACATTGATGAAAACGATTTAAACGAATTACTCACTAATGTTAAGAAACATACCTCACTCCCCTCGCACCAAATAGATCAGATTGTCCGATTTCAACACCGCAACAACAATGTTGTATGGGTTAGGATTCGAGCAGTAGCAATTCGCAATAAAGAGGCAAAGCCTATCCGGATTGTTGGTACATTAACCAATATCTCAACGCTTCAACAACAAGCCATTCATCGAACAGAAAATGCCCAAATGCAATCATCCGCATTGCAAAAGCAAAGCCTGGTACTTGAAGAGCTTGAGCAGATTGCAGAAATTGGCACCTGGGAAATGGATCTGCTTACGGGCGAAATAAGCTGGAGCCAACAAACTCGTCGTATTCACGATGTACCCGACGATTATGAACCTAATCTCTCATCGGGTATTAATTTTTATAAAGAGGGCGAGAGCAGACTACAAATAACCCATGCTATCGAAAAAGGTATGAGTGAAGGACGTCCCTGGGCGCTGGAACTCGAATTAACCACGGCATTCGGACGCCAAGTTTGGGTAAGAACGCTGGGTAAGCCATTTTTTGAGAATGGCAAATGCGTAAGACTGTTTGGTGTTATGCAAGACATCACACGTCAAAGGAAAGAAAAGGAAGCACTGCAAACTGCAAAATCCGAGGCGATTAACAACGCATTACGCATGCAACTTGCCCATGATTCGATGGAAATGGGTATTTGGGAATGGGATATTTCCTGTGGCGAGTTACAGTGGGATAAGGCCATGTTAACGTTGTATGGAATCAGTGAAGCACAATTTACTGGTAGTTTTTCAGATTGGGAAAACAGGATACACCCTGACGATTTGGTGCCCGCTACAGAGCTGCTAAACAAAGCCATTTCCGGGCAAAAGCGTTTTGATACGCAATTTAGAATTATATTACCCGACCAACAAATTCGACATATCAAAGCCAATGCATTGGTTATATCGGATAACGCAGGCAACCCGATTAAAATGATCGGCGTGAATTATGACGTATCAGATAAAGTGGAAACACTTGCAACGCTTGAGCAGGAAAAATTAAAGGCCGAAGCTGCCTCTAGAGCCAAGAGTGCCTTTCTAGCCAATATGAGTCACGAGATTCGTACGCCAATGAATGCCATACTGGGTGGATTACAGCTGCTGAAACATGCAGACCTGGACGACACACTCGAAGATATCTTACACAAGGCCACGTTCTCAGCCCAAAGTCTGCTCACCATTATTAATGACGTGCTGGATTACTCTAAAATTGAATCAGACATGTTACTGCTGGAGAATAAGCCTTTCTCTATGCAGGATGTTGTTGAATCAGTTGAATACGATTTGCAGCCTTTGGTAAACAACCAAGGGATCACGCTGAAAACACATATTGCCAGTGACTTTCCGGATACCTGGCTTGGGGATATGGTTAGAGTAAAACAAATATTACTCAATATTGCTTCCAATGCTGTTAAATTCACTTCCGAAGGACACGTTGAAATCCATTTAGCTTGTACCGAATACCAAAAGGGCACTGCCATCTCAATTGCGATATCGGATACTGGCATTGGCATGAGCGAAGAAGCCTGTAAGCATATTTTTGACCGCTTCACTCAGGCTGATTCGTCCATTACCCGCAAGTTTGGCGGCACCGGATTGGGTATGTCGATATCCATGAATCTTGCCCGACTAATGAACGGCGATATTCAAATACAAAGTAAAGAGGGTGTCGGTACTAAGGTTACCGTCATTCTCCCGCTGGAAAGAGACGTTAGCATTCAGGAAGGCAATCAAGATGATACACCCGAAGTACCCAGTTTAACTGGCAAAAAAGTGCTGGTTGCTGAAGACAACCTGATTAATCAGGCTGTTGTTGAGGCATTTTTGGCTGAAACCCATGCGGAGGTTACGCTGGTAGAAAACGGCCGACAAGCAGTAGAAGCGGTTACCAATCAGGATTTTGATGTCGTATTAATGGACATTCAAATGCCGGAGATGGATGGTTTGCAAGCCCAAAAGGCTATTTCAACACTGAACAAAAACATTCCTATTATTGCTATTACGGCCAATGTCATGGCGTCGGATATCGAAGATTACCAGAAACGAGGGTTTTCAGGTCACATTTGCAAACCTGTAGACGCGAAGGTGTTGTACTCAATGTTAAAGACACATATCAATCCACAAAGTCTTCCCGAAACGGCAGAGCACTAGAATAAGCTATTAATTATTCGCCACTTTGGCCAATAAATTGTCGGCAGGTAATAACTCTTGCCACACCTTATTGCGCATCGCTATTTCGTGCTGTTCCTTGAGAATGGCTTGCAGGTCTGCTGTTGTGGTAAGCGGATTCGCCAGAACGACCCGGAATACCGTAATGGGATAGGCACCGTATTTGGGACTCTCCAGTCGCGTACGCGAAACAAATGACTTGCCGGCCTCACGCTGTAATTTCTGCACATTCACAACTAATTTGTCCACTTTGCCATTCAATCGTTGGGCTTTTCCTGCGGGTAATGAAATTAGTTTCTGTTGGACCGATTGTGGCAGCACGCGGTAGGTTAGCAAAGACAAAATAGGCGAAGTAACCAATTCAAAGTCGGGGTGTTCATCTATCATTTTGGCAAATTGCTTTGCTTTATCAATACTTTGATTTATGAGCAGTTCGTAGCCGCGGCGTCCCAATATATGCAACGATGAGTACACCATCATTGCCATACCATTGCGGGAACCTTCCAGCGTAGTCGCGCCAAGATCTTTTGAGCCTTCGCGCAAAATGTATTGCGCGTGATGACGCACTGCATTGGCATCTTCAGGGTTTTTAAACAGGGTCATACCCGCGCCCATGGGCACGTACATTTGCTTGTGAGCATCGATAGTGACGGAATCAGCACGCTCGATACCCTTCATAATGGGACGATAGTTCTGCGAAAACAGTGTTGCGCCACCCCAGGCAGCGTCGACGTGGAACCAGCAACCCAGCTCCTTAGCCACATCTGCCAACTCATCCAGAGGGTCAACATGGCCGGTTTCGGTGGTACCGCCAATGCCAACAATTGCCAGCAGGCGATTCCCTTGTTCCTGATACATTTTGCCGGCTTTTAGTGCAACCGCAGGATCGAGTACCTGATCAGGGCAAGGTTGCGTTAATAAACTTTCACGCCCAATCCCCAGCAGGTCAACGGCTTTAGACAGGCTGTAATGCCCCCGCTTAGAACACAGTACACCCAGGTTGTTAATGTTATAGTGGCGAAGCGCGCTGGCTAAACCAGCTCGAGCCACACCAGCAAACCCGGCATCGGGGCCAAGCATCTTGTTTCGGGCAACCCAAAGCGCTGTGATATTTGCAACCGTTCCTCCGGAACAAAACGCCCCCAAAGCATGACGGGCACTGTGCAAATACTTTTGGTAGAAAGGTTCTGATTGCTCATAAACCAGGTTGTGCATCATCCCCAGCACTTGGCGCTCTAACGGCGTAAATGCTTTTGAGGTTTCAATCTTTACCAGGTTCTGGTTGAGTCCGACCAGCAGCTTAGACAATGACAAGTGGAAATAGGGCAACGCTGACGTCATGTGGCCAATAAACGTAGGTGCATAGGTATTTACCGAATGGGCCACCAGCTTATCGAGCAGGTGTTCGGCATGCGTTGAAACGAATTCAGGTGATTCAGGCATGGCTGCATCAGCAAAATCCTGCTCCACCTCTTCCAGAGACGTTTTCTTGGTTACAACATGTTGCGACAAAAAATCAAGAATATTGTCGGAAAGGTGTTGTTCAATTTGTGCCAGCTTGGAGTCTTTGTGTTCAGGTTTAGTGAATACCCGGAACAGGTGCTCTAAGCTTACTTGTGCTTCACCCACACTACACACCTCTCGAATAAATATAGATCTCTGTGGTCGTTCTTACTCAAACTACTACACCACAGCAACGCGATACGGCAACGCCTGAAACTCATCCTGTAAACTTAGCGACGAGCTTTCTTACTCATACCGCACTTTATCGCAGAATGCCTGTTACACCAAGTGCCATAAAGTCTAATATGCCAGCAGCCGGTAATAACAGGGCAACGATTATAAGGATTTTAACGTAAAAGCCTACGAAAAGTGTAACACTACTGACACAAACGGCTACTTTCGCAGCATTTTCATGCACTTTCAGGTATTTGCGTCAATACTGCGAAGTACCCAGCAGTCTTGCCCACTACGCAGGTATTTTTCCTCAAACGGAGTAATTGGTGTAGTAGTTTCAACCCTATCAATACGTGTGGACTTGCCATAAAGTTCGCAGGCTCTGGCGAACTCCTGTAAATAAAGTAACCAGTTGCTGCGTACTTCAATTATTGGCGCGATTGCCATTAAGTCAGGCATCGCCGGGCCGCTGTGCCAACGCTTTTGGACCTGGGCAGACTTGGGATAAGGATTGGGGTATAACAAATAATGTTGTTCTATTTGCCACGCAGCGTCTGGCTGCGCCTGTCGCAGTAAGCGCCAGAAGTCGTTTACATCGGCGCGAAAAACCCGGTAATTACTGGCATTGTTGTGATAGTGGGCATGTTTTTGTATGCGCAAATCTGATTTATCCAGCCCTACTACTTTCGCATCCGGAAATCGCGTTGCAAGGGTAGCGGTGCTTTTTCCAACGCCACAACAGGAATCAATGATCAAAGGCCCCTGCCAGTCACCCAGCCACTCGGTAAAGGCGTTAAACGCCTGTTGTGTATGCGCCGATACCGGGCGTTTATGCTCACTAGTCCTATAGCGGGCCACCAGCGCTTCAAGTTTGTCGTGAATACCCGGCTGGGTGGTTTCCACGGTGCGAGAATTGCCCTGCATAGGTTACGTTCTGATGCCGGTGCCGCGCTTTAACAGCATGTATGCCACACTGAACAACGCGATATTAAAAATCACCAGTACGCCAATGGCTACGCCAACATTGACATCTGACACCCCCAAAAAGCCATAGCGGAAGCCGTTCACCATGTACACAATAGGATTGGCTTTACTCACCCATTGCCAGAATTCCGGCAACAATGACAATGAATAGAACACACCGCCCAGATAGGTTAGCGGCGTGAGCACAAACGTAGGGATAAGGCTAATGTCGTCGAAGGTTTTGGCAAAAATGCCATTGACTAAACCGGCCGTTGCAAACAGCGTGGCAGTTAACAGTAACGTGATAATAATCACCGGCAGACTGTGAATACTGACATCCACAAACCACATGGATACTGCCGATACAATTAAACCGATCAGGATAGCTCTGGCCACACCGCCACCAACGTACCCCATAATAATGACCCACACCGGTACCGGTGCTACCAGCATTTCTTCCAGATTGCGCTGGAACTTGGCGCTGAAAAACGACGAAGATACATTGGCGTAGGAGTTTGTGATCACCGACATCATAAT
>NZ_JBLBUE010000074.1:0-16525 GCF_047290655.1 Alteromonas sp. AMM-1
GATCACTCCATTCGGTGTGATATTTCTGACCAGCAGGTTTATCCGTGCGCTGGTAGGTGTGCGCGCCAAAGTAATCACGCTGCCCTTGCAACAGATTTGCCGGTAACACTGCCGTGCGGTAAGAATCGTAATAACTGAGTGCAGACATCATTGCCGGGCACGGAATACCCTGCACAGCACTTAACGCCACCGCACTGCGCCAATCATCCTGGTGACTGGCCAATTGTTCAACAAAGAACGGCGCCATTAACAGGTTAGGTAAATCAGGTTGTTTTTCGAACGCTTGTGTAATGGATTGCAGGAACACGGCGCGAATAATACATCCTGCTCGCCAAATTTTGGCTATTTCAGCAAACTGTAACGTCCAGCCTTGCTCTTTGGCAGCGCTATCCATTAACTGGAATCCTTGTGCATAGGCACAAATTTTCGAACAGTAAAGTGCGTTCTCCAGTTGGCGAATAACAGTTTCGCGCTGGCTTGCATCAATAATAGCAGCAGACGGACCAGCTAAGGTGTTGGCAGCAGCAACGCGCTCTGTTTTCAAGCTAGACAGACTGCGCGCAAAAACGGCCTGAGCAATGGTTTGCGCCGGACTACCGATTTGTAAGGCACTTACTGCTGTCCATAAGCCGGTTCCTTTTTGACCGGCTTTATCCAGGATCACATCAACCAATGGTTGTTGAGATTCAGCATCGGTTTGTTCAAGCACTTCAGCGCTGATTTCAATTAGATAAGAATCAAGCGGGCCTTGCGTCCATTTGCGAAACACCGCTGCAATCTCGGCAGGCGACATACCAAGCGCAACACGCATGACGTGATAAGTTTCACAAATCAGTTGCATATCGGCATATTCGATGCCGTTGTGTACCATTTTCACATAGTGACCAGCGCCATTGGGGCCAATGTACGCAGCACATGGCTCACCTTGCGTTACCGGCTTACCCGGCTCAGCGGTTTCAATCGGCTTGCCTGTTGCAGGGTCTACTTTCGCAGCGATTGCTTTAAGCATGGGCGCAACGCGTTGCCAGGCTTGTTCTGAACCGGATGGCATCAGAGAAGGACCGAATCGCGCCCCCACTTCGCCACCGGAAACGGCGGTTGTGAAGAATAGAAATTTATCTGCGTATTTTTGTTCACGCGCAACAGAATCGGTCCACAGGCTGTTGCCCGTGTCGATGACAACATCGTCACTGCGCAAACCAGCATCAATTAATTGTTGGCACACTGCATCTACGGCATTACCCGCTGGGATAGATAACAAAATCACCGCGGGTGATTTTAGCAATCCGAGAACTGATTCAAGGTTGTTGGCAGGAATAATTCTCGCGGGTTTACTACCGCGCTCTTTTTCGTCCTGCTGGACAATGGCATCTATGCGTCCGGCATCCAGGTCAAAACAAGCAACCTGATAACCATGATCCGCCAAATTCAGCGCCAGGTTTTTACCCATCACGCCTAACCCCACAACACCAATATCGCATGAATTGGCTTGTGCTTGATCGCCACTTGCTCGCATGAAACTGCCCTCAGACTTATGATGGGTGCGCATGATACCACTCAGGCAACGAATGAAAAGTATTAACCGTCGATTTTTACCCTTTTAGGATAAGAATATGAATATCCGTTCCACACCTGAACAGTGCAGCAACTCTAATTGACCACAAGACCCCGTCGGTTAACCGGGGTCTTAATCTTATTCAACGCGGAAAATCCGTATAGCGGAAAACCGCCAGAGAACGTCTGGCCTGTAAAAACAAATGCTGTATGCGGATATTTGGCTGTTCAGCCGGACACCGATAGCGCGTATCCAGTTTTAAAGACCAGCCCCCGGTAGGCGTAAGCAGTGGCGTATTAAAGGTCACTTCACTGTCGCTGGCATTGAAACACAGCAGCCAGTGTTCTGTTTCCTCGTTGCTTTGCGGGACACCCCTGATTTCCAGCGCAAACGCTTTGTTATTTTCGGCCTGCCAGTCAGCACTTTCTTTATCGCTGCCGTCTGGCTTGTACCAGTTCACCATACTGACGTTTGCATGCAATTGAAAAGGATCATCGGGCAAAAATGCGCTGTTTAACAACGAAGAAGTCTGGCGCAATGCAATGACGTGCTTACAATATGCCAGAAAATCCTGTTTGCGTTTGTCCAGCCGCCAGTCAAACCAACTGATTTCATTGTCCTGGCAGTAGGCGTTGTTATTGCCTTTTTGCGTGCGACTCAGTTCGTCACCGCCCAATACGTGCGGTGTCCCCTGGGAAAGTAACAAGGTAGCAAACAAGTTGCGCTTCTGCTGTTCTCTCACAGCAAGGATATTTTTATCCTGGGTATCACCTTCCACACCGTAATTTGCCGACAAATTATGGCCATGTCCGTCGCGATTTTCTTCGCCGTTTGCCAAATTATGTCGCTCGGCATAACTCACCAGATCCTGCAATGTAAAACCGTCGTGATACGTAACGTTATTCACTGATGTATTGATGTGTCGGTATTGCTTGGGAAAAATATCCCGTGAGCCCATCAGCCGTGTAGCAAAATCGGCTGTGCTACCAGCGTCACCACGCCAGAACGCACGGACTGAATCGCGAAACTTATCGTTGCATTCCAGCCAGCGCGCGCCAAACGCGCCCAGTTGATAACCGCCAGGGCCGATGTCCCAGGGTTCAGCAATCAGGACGCACCGTTTCAGTACAGGGTCTTGCAGGATCGCGCGCAGTAACCCTGAAAATGGCGAGAATTGTTGTGGATCGCGCCCCAGCGACGCGGCAAGGTCGAAACGGAAACCATCCACACCAATAACCGACACCCAATAGCGCAAGGCGTCCATAATAAGCGTAGTCATGATGGGATGTGCCGAATACACCGTATTGCCACAGCCAGAATGATTGCTGTATACAAGCTTGCCAGAAGCCGCTTGCTCCATTAAGTAAGACTGATGCGGGAAAAACCCTTTAAACGACAATACAGGGCCATCTTTCCCGCCCTCAGCAGTGTGGTTAAACACCACATCCAGTATCACTTCCAAACCCGCAGCGTGATAGGCATCCACCATGTTCATGCATTCTTTAACAGCGTGCTTTTGGCTGTAACGCGGTTCTGGCGCAAAGTAATTTACCGGGTTATACCCCCAATAATTGGTTAAGCCCTTTTGCGTAATGTACGGTTCCGGCATGAACGCCGCCAGCGGCATAAATTGCACTGACGTAACCCCTAGTCCGGTTAAATGCTTAATTATTTTTTCATGCGCCGCGCCGTTGAATTTTCCACGCTGAGCCTCTGGCACATCGGGATGAAGCTGAGTTAAACCTTTCAGATGGGCTTCATACACTATGCGTTGATGGCGCTTAATGGCTGGTTTTGGTGGACGTTGTTCAGATGCACATGCAGTGGGATCAACCACTACCGCTTTTGCCACCATAAACTGACTGTCGCCTTTATACTGTCGCTCATTCCAATGCATGGCACGACTGAGCATTTTTGCATAGGGATCGATGAGTAGTTTATCGGTGGGCGCAGTGAGTAAATTTTCCTCACCACGCTCCACGCGATAACCGTAGAGTTCACCGGCTGTTAATCCTTTGATGAACACATGCCATACATCGCCGGTTTTTGCTGGCATAACTATTTCTTCCAGCGCTTCTTCTGTGTCCGGATGAAAAAAACACAACACAACGGCCCTTGCATCCGGGCATTGCACGGCAAAGTTACACCCTTGCGGGGTGAGCGTAGCACCTAACGGGTAAGGCTCACCAACATCCACTTCCTCTACCAGGGGTTGCACCACGCTGTTCACCGCTGCTCCTATTCAAATACGATAAAGACTGTTGCCAATGGGGGTAAGGTGATCTCGATAGAATGCGGTTGATGATTCCACGAGACTGTCGTTGATTTATAATGCTTATCGCACTGATAACCACTGCCCCAATATACGCGATCATCTGTATTTAATACCAGCTTATATTTCCCTGCCTGTTGCACGCCTAAGCGAAACTTTTCACGCGGCACCGGCGTAAAATTGCTGACAACATACACCTGCTGCCTGGATGTTTGCGCTTTTCGCACAAAGGATATAACGCTTTGCTCAGCATTTTCGTGATCGATCCAGCTAAACCCTTTCGGATCATGATCGCCTTCGTGTAACGCCGGGTACTGCTTATACACAGCATTCAAATCCCGGTATAAGCGCTGCACGCCAATGTGTTTGTCGAATTGCAATAACGACCAGTCTACCGAACTATCGTGATTCCATTCCGATGCCTGGGCTATTTCGTTACCCATAAAGTTGAGTTTTTTACCCGGATGACCAAACATAAATGCAGTATAACTGCGCAGGTTTGCCGCTTGTTGCCATTCATCACCTGGCATTTTGCCTACCAGACTGCCTTTGCCATGAACGACTTCATCATGAGAAATAGGCAACACAAAGTTTTCGTCAAAGGCATACACCATGCTGAATGTCATTTCACCGTGATGATAAACCCGGTAAGCAGGATCTTTGGCAATGTAGTGCAACGAGTCATGCATCCAGCCCATGTTCCACTTAAAACCAAATCCCAGGCCGCCATCAAACACCGGGCGTGATACTTTGGGGAAACTGGTTGACTCTTCAGCTATGGTCATGGCATGCGGGAAATGTTTATACACTTCTTCGTTCATCCAGCGTAACAGGCTAATGGCTTCATAGTTTTCATTGCCACCATCCACGTTCGGGATCCATTCTCCATCGTTACGTGAATAGTCCAGATATAACATACTGGCTACCGCATCAACGCGTAACCCGTCTATATGGAAATGTTCCAGCCAGTACAAGGCATTAGCCACTAAAAACTGACGAACCGTTTGTTTGCCAAAGTCGTAAATACAAGAATTCCAGTCGGGATGCCATCCCTTACGCGGATCTTCATATTCGTAAACATGCGTGCCGTCGAACCGTGCCAGGCCGTGTCCATCTTCAGGGAAGTGAGCTGGCACCCAGTCAATAATTACACCTATACCCGCCTGGTGGCAGGTGTCTACAAAATACTTAAATTCATCCGGTGAACCAAACCGGCTGGTAGGGGCAAACAAGCCAACTGGCTGATATCCCCATGAACCGTCGAACGGATATTCGGATACTGGTAACAATTCTATGTGGGTGTACCCCATTTCCAGTACGTAATTAACCAGTTCTTCAGCAAGTTCGCGATAAGTCAGGTAACGCTGTTCAGTGTCGCGCGGACGTTTCCACGACCCCAAATGCACTTCATAAATACTCATTGGCTGCTGGTATTTATTGCTTTTAGCCGAATTTGCTATCCATTTGGCGTCGCCCCACTGGTACTGGTTGTGGTCATAAATCCGTGACGCATGTGAAGGATATTGTTCTGCCGAAAAGCCCAGCGGATCGGCTTTATGAGGAAGCTGATGCCCATGAGCATCTTTTACCTGATACTTGTAACGTTCTCCGGCTTGCAGACCCGGTACCACCAATACCCAATAGCCCATATCGGTCTTTTGCATAGGATGGCGGCGCCCATCCCAACAGTTAAAGTCACCAATCAGCGAAACCGCGGAGGCGTTCGGCGCGAATACCGCAAACCGCACAGCCGCCACGGATTGCCCACCAGCTTTAACCGTCACCAGTTGCGCACCAGCCTGACGATAGAGGTTTTGTGGTTGATGATCGATAAAATGCACAGCATGGTAAGCGTCTTGCTGAAACTGATACGGATCGCACACTTCAATAGCTTCGCTGCCCAAATGCGCACTGTAACAGTAACCTGTATCGGCACTCACCCCTTTAACCTGACCTGTGAAGAGCCCGGACACCTCACTCTCGGCTAAGCGGCCCAACGGTGTTTTTGATTTTGCATCAAGTACCGTTACGGCAGTAGCGCCCGGATACCATATTTTCAGTTCTGCACCGTGTTTATTGTAAACCGGCCCTAATACAGAAAAAGGCTGACTACATTCAGCCCTGGCAAGTTGCCCTTCATACTGCATGCATTACTCCTGCAAGGCTTGCCTCGCGGCAAGCATTTAGTTTATTGGCTGGCGTGCTGTCGGCCAGCTTGTATTCGATTTGCCAACGATACAATAGTCTCGTCGCTAAAGATATCTTCCAGGTTGCGGCTTAATTTTCTACGCCAGTTTGGATATTCCATAAACGTACCCGGCACATTAACCGGTTTATCCATTTCCAACCAGTCTTCCAGTTGCAGACTCAATAGCGCGCTGCTTCCATAAGACATATGCACCTGCATAGCCTGATTAAGCCCCCTTGTCATACCAACATAATTAACATCACGGCTAATCTCATCACCAATCATGTGGTGACCATGTAACGTATCTAAAATAGCCTGTTTGTCTTCATGACGCGACTCATACAGAGTCTGCAGTACCTCTTCGTCGGTATATAGCCCCAGCGCTTTACCCAGCTCCAGATCCAAACAATGCCAGTAGCCAATCAACGTGGGCATGTCATGAGTGGTGAGCGTTGCCATACTTTGTTGCGGATAATGTGAGGGCGAGAAATACCCGCCATCCTCGGCTTGTTCAAAGAAAAATACCCGATAGGAATACACGCCATTGTCGGCCAACTTTTGCTTTATTTCTTCAGGTACCGTACCCAGATCTTCGCCAATCACTAATGCTTCGTGGCGATGACTCTCCAGAGCAAGGATAGCCAGCAGATCATCAACCGGATAATACAAATATCCACCGTCTCTGGCATGATCACCTTTTACTACCCACCACAAACGCAGTAAGCCCATTACGTGATCAATTCGCAAGGCACCAGACGACTTCATATTGGTTGAGAATAAATCAATAATCGGTTGATAAGCCTGCTGATACAGTTTAGCGGGATCCATGGGTGGTAATCCCCAGTTTTGGCCCAGCGGACCAAGAATATCGGGTGGCGCTCCCACACTTGCACCGGTGCAATACAGCGATTTATTGCCCCAAATTTCAGCACTGCCTTCGCTTACACCCACCGCCAAATCGCGATAAATGCCAATCCCCATACCGGCATCAACCGCCGCTTGATTTGCCATTTCCAATTGCAGTGACGCCTGCCACTGTAAAAACATGTAGAACTTAACGCGTTTGGCGTACTTCTTAGCAAACACTTCTACCTGCGGATTGTGATAATCACGCCATTCTTCAGGGAACACTGGCCAGCCCCAGGCTTCTTTTCCTGCATCCTGCAGATGCTCCTGCATGGCATCGAAGGTCGCCAGCATGGCAAGACTTTCACCGCCTTCATCAACAAAGGCTTTAAACGCTTTGTTTTGGCGGGTATTCTTCTTCAGATATTGCTCAAAATACACGTCAAACAAGGGCTTAAGCGCCTGCATTTTTAACGAAGTAACACTGGCGTAATCAACGTAGTCAACGGATTTAGCCTGGTTTAACTGGCGTTGAAACGCGTCGCTCTGAACAACGGCCTGAACCGAAGCATGGTCGTAACATTCCACCGCACTCACATCAATGTACAGGTAATTGATCCAACGGCGCGAAGAAGGGCCGTAAGGGCTGCATGCATCAGGATTAGCCGGATAAAGTGCGTGAATAGGATTCAAGCCGATAAAACCGGCGCCTTGTGCGGCCGCTTTGGTGACCAGTTGCGCTAAGTCTGAAAAATCACCGATGCCCCAGTTTGCCCGGCTGCGTAAACAATATAACTGAACACTCAGGCCCCATTCTTTTTTACCTGCCTTGATGGTTGCAGGCTGATAGCAGGCAGATGGTGCAATAATCAAGCGCATAGTTGCGGCTGTCTCATCATCAATAACCAGTGCCAGTTCGTGATAACCCAATGGCAAGGACTCTTCAATATCGATTACATACTCGTGATATTCCTGCTCGTCTACTTCACCAACATTCAGTAGAGATTGCTCTACCGGAATAAAATCAGAGGTAAGTTGGGTGCCGTTTTCCTGTGTAATAACAAGCGTAAAGGTGTCATTAACCAATGAAATAGGTAAACGCAACCTGACCATTAACGGGTTGTCGTGTCTCAATACCTGTACCGGGTCTAACGGCTGTTGCCAGATATCGGCAATTTCGCTATCCAGTTGTGCTGCAATAACCTCTTCACTGCTGATGTCGTAACCAAGAGCCTGTAACAGTTTCGCTTTACTGGATTCAGAAATTGTCGCCGGGTCACCCCAGGCGTCTACATAATGAGTTTCAACGCCGCGCATTTCGACAAGCTTTTGCAAAACCTGATTTGTCATGGGTGTTTCCTGTTTAAAAAAGACTGATTGCCATTGGTAACAACATGGCTCATTTCACAATACGCTACATTATTGTAGAAGTTATTCGGGCGCGAAATTGAATACGTTTGCATTAACATGGAATGTACATTATTTATACAGTACAGCTACAAAAGCTGTAGGTTAATTTTGTAATTTTGCAACATTTTTGCATTAAAATTTTGCCTTGTCTGTAAATTTGATCCATACTTTACGTAATTATTTTTCACAATTTAACCTAATACTATAGAGGCATGTTATGACAATACGCGTTGGAATCAATGGGTTCGGTCGAATTGGCCGTCTAGTCATGCGCGCTGCTGCCAGCAGAGACGACATCGAAGTTGTTGCTATTAACGACTTACTGGACCCGGACTACATTGCTTATTTACTTAAGTACGACTCAACACACGGTATCTTCAACGCCCAAATCAGCGTTGATAACGGTCACTTAATTGTAGACGGAAAAACGATTCGCGTAACGTCAGAACGCGATCCAGCAGCATTAAAATGGTCAGAAGTTGACGTTGACGTGGTTGTTGAGTCTACCGGTTTATTCCTGACTAAAGAAACGGCCAGCAAACACCTGGAAGCCGGTGCAAAGAAAGTGGTTATGTCTGCTCCATCTAAAGACGATACGCCAATGTTTGTTATGGGTGTTAACCAGGACAGTTACGCGGGCGAAACTATTGTATCAAACGCGTCTTGTACCACTAACTGTCTGGCACCTATCGCCAAAGTACTCAATGATAACTTTGGTATCGTTGATGGACTGATGACTACCGTACACGCTACCACTGCAACGCAGAAGACGGTAGACGGTCCTTCTGGTAAAGACTGGCGCGGTGGCCGTGGAGCAGGACAAAACATCATTCCTTCATCTACTGGTGCAGCCAAAGCAGTGGGTAAAGTTATCCCTGCACTGAACGGTAAGTTAACAGGTATGGCATTCCGCGTACCAACGCCTAACGTTTCAGTAGTAGATTTAACCGTGAATCTGGCTAAGCCAACATCCTACGACGATATCTGTAAAGTAATGAAGGCTGCGTCTGAAGGTGAGTTAGCCGGAATCCTGGGTTATACCGAAGATGCGGTTGTATCAAATGATTTCGTTGGCGATGCACGTACCAGCGTATTTGATGCAACGGCTGGTATCGCACTGACAGACACATTCGTAAAAGTTGTTTCCTGGTACGACAACGAATGGGGCTACTCAAACAAGGTGCTGGACCTGGTTCAACACATTAGCAAGTAATTGATTAAATAATCAATTATTCAAAAAAGGTGCGATTTTACTCGCACCTTTTTTATTTGTAAGGCAAGATAACATAATATATTGAGTTAATTAGCCTGCCCGCCCCAGTCAAAATTAATCTGTACAACGCAACCAAGCGGAGACCGAAAGGATGCAATCACAGCACTTCCACACTGAATCCAAAAACGGAATAGAATACCTTGTCATTAATAACGATGCTGCAAGTTGTCGGATTAGTTTGTTTGGTGGTCACGTGTTGTCTTATATTCCCTCGCGCGATAACCGGGACAGATTGTGGGTAAGTCCTGTGGCATTTCTTAATGGCGAACGCCCAATTCGGGGTGGAGTACCTGTGTGCTGGCCCTGGTTCAGTGACGCGCATGGCAAGGCTAAAGGCGAATTACCCGCTCATGGTTTTTTGCGCACACAACACTGGACTGTAAAACAATCAGACAGTACCGCAACACTCAGTAAAGTAGTGCTAGTGCCCAGTTCAACCAAAGGTAAGGGCTTTGACTTTGATGCCAGCGTAGAACTGATTATAGAAGTAGGTGAAAGCCTGGTGATAACGCTAGTTACCCGTAATACGGGTGACCAAACATTTAGTTTTAACTGTGCATTACATACCTATTTTGATGTAGAAAACATCAAGGAAGTAGAACTGAAAGGGCTTTACGGCGAATACAAGGATAAGCTCGCTGATTGGGAAATATCAAATACACCAAGTCCTTACGTGATTGCTGGTGAAGTAGATCGTATTCATTTAGAGGCTATCCCCACCGTGTCGATTAATCGCAACGGCAGCGAGTTCATCCGTGTCGAATCGCAGCAACACGACAGTTTAGTGGTGTGGAATCCATGGCAAGGCGCAGCCACTATGAGCGACATGGATGCATTTTCTTACAAACAAATGGTATGTGTTGAGACGGCAATTACTCAGGGTAAAACCCTGGCGCCTGGCGAATTTTGCGCTATGCGCCAGCAAGTCTGTTAGCTTTGAAACGTCAAGTTTCTTTACAATAATTTAATCTTATCGATGAAAATCGTTTTTTCATCGTAAATGAAAACCAATAAACTATTGTTATTAAATAGAAAAATTAAAATCATAAAATATTGGTCTGCACTTTGCTTATCTACAGGGACGGCTAGCAGTAATAAGTATCAGTGTAGTAATTTATTTAGCCTCTATTTTGAAATTAGACGGAACTGAGTTCATCTCGGAGGACAACATGAAAAAAACAGCAATAGCCTTATTGGCAGGCTTAGGGTTATTAATTTCAAACGCAGCAAATGCTCACCTTGTCGCATTCGGTTGGAAAGACCAGGGCAACGGCACGGTTGTATTCTACGGCCAACATTGGCACGGTAATCAATCCTCAGCGTATTCTGATAACGGCGGTGTACGTATTGGTGTATGGGATTCAAACTTATCGGCTGCAGCACAAGCAACCAACACCTGGCAATTATTCCAGTGGACTGGCTTTATCAATGATATGGGCGGCACTGCCGCTCAGAATGATGCGCTGGTTACCAATGGTATATTGGATGGTTGGGCACCAGACACTGGTAATTTTGGAAATACTTCAAGCGACAACGACTGGTTTTACACCATACCGTTTGTAATTGGTAACGGTACATGGGGGCTATTCACAGGTACTAATTGCTGTGTAGACACCATGACGGTGCCCGGAGAGTTTACTTTGACTGGTATTTCATCTGTACCGGATGGCACTGGTCCAGGTACTGCTCCACCTTCAACTGCAAGTGCCCCTGGTACATTCGCGTTACTGGGCCTGGGTTTAGCCGGTCTGTTGGCACGTCGCAAGTTTACTAAATAAGACACTTATGTCGCAGTGCCATGTAGTTTATATGGCACTTCAAAACAAAAAAGCCGTGATTTTTATTAATCACGGCTTTTTTTGTGTGGATAATCACTTACTGGATATTACTGCTTAGCACCCGCTACAGCTTCTTTCGCAAGTTCAGTAATACGAGCCCAATCTCCACTGTTGATCGCGTCGTCTGGAGCGACCCATGAGCCGCCAACACACTTCACGTTCTTCAGTGCCAGGTATTCATTGTAATTCCCCAAACCAATACCACCCGTTGGGCAAAATGTAATATCAGGGAATGGACCGCTAATTGATTTAATGGCTTTTACGCCGCCAGATGCTTCAGCCGGGAAAAACTTGAGGTGCGTATAACCAGCATCTTTCGCTTTCATCAGGTCTGACGTAGATGAGATACCTGGGATCAATGGAATTTCACATTCCTGACCGGCTCTAAGCAAATCATCTGTCATTCCAGGACTGATAGCAAATTTTGCGCCTGCTTCAACCACAGCTTTAAGTTGCTGCGCATTTGTTACCGTGCCAGCACCAATTAGCGCATCAGGTACTTCTGTTGCGATCCGTTTGATTACGTCAAGTGCTGAAGGCGTACGCAGTGTCACTTCCAGCACTTTAATTCCACCTGCCATTAATGCATGTGCCAATGGGACTGCTTTTTCTACATCATCAATTACCAGTACTGGTACTACAGGTCCCGCTGCAAAAATGTCAGCTGGTGAACATTTCCAATTTGTCATAGAGTCAACTCGCAATCTGTTGTTGTAAATACGCTGATGCACCTAATAAACCATGGTCAGGTTCATTAATCAGGTATGTTGGTATAGGTTGTACGTAGTGTTTCATGCGCCCTTTTGCTTCGAATCTCGCTCTGAAATCACTTTTCATAAGCAAGTCGGTAAAGCGGGTAGCAATGCCGCCACCAATAAATACACCGCCGGTAGTTGCAAGATTCAGTGCCAGGTTACCAGCAAAGCTTCCCATTATCCGGCAAAACTGCTGTAAAGCGGCTAAACAGATATCACACTCACCACGCAATCCCTTTTCTGTGACCTGCGCTGGCTCTGTCACATTTAACGGCTCACCGGCTTCTAATGCTAACGCTTGGTATATGTGTAGCAATCCCCGTCCGGAAAGTACATCTTCTGCAGATACTCGATCTAATTTGCTGTTCAGGTAACGCCAAATCACCAAATCTGTTTCATCAACGGGCGCGAAGTCCACATGGCCACCTTCACCGTCGAGTGTAGTCCAGCCTCTTTCAGACAGTTGCATGTGCTCAACACCCAGGCCGGTGCCAGCACCAAACACTACAACGTTGCCTTTGGGATTTGCCGTGCCATTGCCGATCTGTACCAATTGCTCACCGCTCAATACAGGCAGAGAGTGCGCAACAGCAGTAAAATCATTGATGACAAACAATCGCTCGAGCTGCAGTTCTTCAGTTAACGCACGTTGGGAAAACACCCAGCTATGATTTGTCATTGCTACCTGGTCACCGGTTACGGGACAAGCAATTGCAATACAGCCTGCAGAAAACGATGTATTTACATCGGCAAAATACTGCTTTAGCGCTAAGCCAATAGTGGCAAAGTCGTTACACAAGTATTTGCGAATATTAGTCAGACCGTCGGTTGTTACAGTAGCGACACGAATATTCGTGCCACCTACATCCGCTACAAATCGCGCGCTCATACACGTTGCTCCTGGTCATAAAACAAGGTACAAGCGCCCTCTTCTGCCCCGGTAATTACACCGCGCATACCACCAAACATCTCGCGACCCATGCCTTCGTGCTGAGCAGTAAGATCAGCCACTTTAGCACTGCGTTTAGCTAACGTCTCGTCGTCAACACACAATGTGAGTTCACCCGTAGCGGTATTAAGCTCAATAATATCGCCAGTCTCAACTTTAGACAGTAAACCACCCAAATAGGCCTCAGGTGTGACATGGATTGCCGCCGGTACTTTACCTGACGCTCCTGACATACGGCCGTCTGTAACCAGTGCAACCTGATAACCACGATCCTGCAATACGCCTAATGGCGGCGTTAAGCGGTGCAATTCAGGCATACCAATGGCAGCAGGGCCCTGGAAGCGAACAACCACTATGCAGTCTTTATCTAAATCGCCGGCTTTGAACGCGGCATCCAGCTCATATTGGTCTTCAAACACCACAGCCGGTGCTTTAATGTGGCAATGCGGTGAACGAAGTGCAGACGTTTTAATAACCGCACGTCCCAGGTTCCCGCTCAGTACACTTAAGCCGCCATCGGGCTTGAATGGCTCAGAAACTGAGGCGAATACCTGTTTGTCATGCGATTTAACCGGACCATCACGCCAAACCAGCTCACCGTTATCCAGAACAGGCTCTTTGGTGTACTGCTCGAGACCATCACCACAGATTGTTTTCACGTCGTTGTGAATCAAGCCATTATCTAACAGTTCTTTGAACAATAACGCCATGCCACCTGCCGCAACAAAGTGATTGATATCAGCCGATCCATTGGGATAAATACGCGTTAATAACGGTACGGCATTAGACAACTCTGAGAAGTCATCCCAATTCACAATAATGCCTGCTGCACGGGCAACAGCTATTAAGTGCATGGTATGGTTTGTTGAGCCACCGGTTGCCAGTAAGGCAACAATACCGTTAACCACGGCTTTTTCGTCAATGATATGGCCAATAGGCGTATAGTTGTCACCCAGGTCTGTTAAACGGGTAACCTGGCGAGACGCAGCACGTGTCAATTCGTCACGCAGCACTGTGCCTGGATTCACAAACGAAGAACCAGGCAAATGCAGCCCCATTACTTCAACAACCAGCTGGTTGCTGTTTGCCGTTCCGTAGAACGTACAGGTACCCGCTGAGTGATAAGACTGCGACTCGGCTTCTAACAGTTCATCGCGTCCGGCTTTACCCTCTGCATATGCCTGACGCACACGCGCTTTTTCTTTATTAGGCAAACCACTGGGCATCGGGCCGGCAGGCACGAAAACTGTAGGTAAATGACCAAAACTCAACGATCCAATCAGCAATCCGGGCACGATTTTATCGCAAATACCCAGCATCATTGCACCGTCGAACATATTGTGAGACAACGCAACCGCTGCACTCAGTGCAATTACGTCACGACTCATCAAACTCAGTTCCATGCCTGGGTTACCCTGGGTAACACCATCGCACATGGCAGGCACACCGCCCGCGAACTGAGCAACGCTACCCACAGCCTTCACAGCGTCCTTGATGATTTGAGGATAGCTTTCATAAGGTTGATGAGCAGACAACATATCGTTGTACGAAGAAACGATCGCAATATTGGCTTTCGTCATACTGCGCAGATCTGATTTTTCTTCCTGGTTACAGGCAGCAAAACCATGCGCCAGGTTTCCGCAGGATAACACGCCACGATGTGGTCCCTGACGGCGGGCTTTGTCAATCTTAGCCAGATACGCCTGACGGGTTACACGGCTTCGTTCGATAATTCGCTGTGTTACGTCATTAATTTGTGAATTCATGCTATTCTCCTACGGCGCCCATTTCAGTGTCACCGTCGCAGCATTAATTACTGCTACGATGGGCTTTTGTGTCGCTGTCGCATTGGCCAGCGCATCTTTCAATACTTCGCGTTTTTTCTCACCCGTGAGGTGCAGAAATATGTTTCGACTTGCAACAATGGCTGGCAGTGTTAACGACATACGTTGGTGAGGAGCCGTAGTTGGCTGAGTAGCAATGCACACCCGCCCACTGTTCATGTCCAGACCCGCCTGTAACTGTTCGCTGCAAGGAAACAACGACGCTGTATGTCCATCTTCGCCCATGCCCAGAATAAGCACGTCAAATGGTTGCGCCATGGTTGCAAGGCGAGCCTCACAAGCCAACACGGCGTCAGCTGCATCGGATTCAGCTGATTTCATTTCCACAAAGCGCGCAGCAGCGGCTTTACCCACTAACAGATTCTGCTTTACCAAACGGGTATTGCTGGCATCGTCCTGCTCATCAACCCAACGTTCATCTACCAACGACACGTCAACTTTCGACCAGTCGATATCAGCCTCACAAAGCGCCTGAAATAAGGGTAACGGAGTACGGCCACCGCTCACTAACAGACTGGCTTTACCACGCTGGGCAATACCCTCTGACAGCAGTTTGGCAATGTCGTCAGCAAATGCTGTATTTAGCGCTGACGCGCTTTCATATAACGATTCAATTAACGCCATAACTACTTTTTCTTGGTGGTTTTAGTGATTTTACTTTCATACCAGCTACGATTTTCACGCGCCAGCAGACCGATAGACGCCACAGGGCCCCAAGTGCCCGCCTGATACGGCTCTGGCGGCTCGTTGGTGTGATCCCAGGCAGCCAGAATCGAGTCGACCCATTTCCATGCCTGTTCAATTTCATCACGACGAACGAACAACGCCTGGTTACCTAACATTACTTCAAGCAGCAGTTTTTCGTATGCATCAGGAATACGCTCATCAGAGAAAGCCTCTGAGAAACTCAGGTTAAGCTTGGATTTTTGCAGATCCATTGACCCAGAACTGGTTAAACCCGGTACTTTGTTCATTACCGTAATTTCAACGCCTTCATCTGGCTGTAAACGGATAACCAGTTTGTTAGGCGGCAGGTCTTTGAAGCTGTCGCTGAACATATTGTGCGGCTGGCGTTTAAAGTAAATAACAACTTCAGACACCTTAGTTGGTAAACGCTTGCCAGTACGAAGATAAAACGGTACTCCCGCCCAGCGCCAGTTGTCGATTTCCGCCTTTATAGCAACAAACGATTCCGTTTTACTCACTGTATTAGCGTCATCTTCTTCAAGATAACCGGGCACTTCCTTACCCTTAACGAAGCCAGCAGTATACTGACCGCGAACAGTAACATTATTCACGTTAGCAGCGTTGATAGGACGCAACGCACGCAGAACCTTCAGTTTTTCGTCACGAATACTGTCAGCATTAAGCGTGGTGGGCGGTTCCATCGCTACCAAACTCAAAATTTGCAACAAGTGATTCTGTACCATGTCGCGCATTTGGCCGGCATCATCGAAATAACCCCACCGCCCTTCAATACCTACAGACTCAGCAACGGTAATCTGCACGTGATCAATGCAGTTGTGATCCCAGTTGGTGGTAAAAATAGAGTTAGCAAAGCGCAACGCAATCAGGTTAAGAACGGTTTCTTTACC
>NZ_JBLBUE010000075.1:0-16458 GCF_047290655.1 Alteromonas sp. AMM-1
GCCAAGGCGAAAGTGAAGAATCCGAATCGTTGGTCTGGTGAGACCAGAAATTGGGATAAGATCGGAAGCGTAGAGCTAAATCCCGAAAGTAAAAAAGAAGCAGCTTAACAGCTCAGGCGACAACTACCTTGAAAAACGCCGCTTGTGATAACGCCTTAAAGCACCAGTGTCTGGCATCATCCGTGTTGGCATTGGCTGATTCGTATACAGCAAGGCAGGTATGCCCTTCCTCGCCCGCCTTACACCGTTCGCGTTACGCGGTTCACCATACCCCAAAGATGTTGCAGTCTGATACACTTTTCACAGCCCAATGCCTGCATTACAGCGTCATAAAAATCAACGCAGCTTGCCAACCTTCGCACTGAAATAGATACATGATCCAATAATTGCATTGCTCTTCCCTTTTTTCGCGTTGTATTCAAAAGCCGAGTAATCTGCGAATGTTCAATTACCCGGTAAAGCATTGCCAGATAACGGGACTGGAATCGGTGTATTATAAGGCGTAAGTGCAGCCGCCGCTCTGGCAGCGAGTAATGGCGCTACCAGTCCTTCAGCTTCAACCTGCCTCAACAAACCATCGCGGTTTGTCCAGCTAATCGTAACTATTACCTGCTTAGCTTGCACAGGCAACTGATGTGCACTATGGCCGGGTGAAAGCTGACTTGCTTTCACCCAGGTATCAGTTATGCCGTCGCCAGTGGTATCCACAAAATAGCGATCCTGGGCTTGCCAGTTGCGCTGAAACCCAATAGATACCGTACTTGATAGTGGGTGACTAAACGGGCCTGACGGCAGTGTGCCGCCTGTATTGGTTGCAATGCTAATAAAATCATCAGCGGGATTTCCTGCTGAACTCAGCCACTGAAACTGCGACAAATCATCCAGCTTCGCCTGTGCCAGGTACCAGGCATGCGTACGCATCACCCGCTCTTCATCCATTTTCCCCAAGTGCGCTTGCAGCGTTATCATGCCCGTACCACAGAGTGCAACCAAGGCAGTAGCAATTAACAATTCAATAAAAGAAAAGCCCCGCATTGTGTGTCCTTAAAAATCCCGCCAGCTACCCGGCACCATAGCAACGCGGGTAAAAGGTGGCAGCTGTAAGTTGCGTAAAGCGGCGGGTTCGTATACAACCCTTAAATCGGTGCTGGCAGTGTCAATCTGCTGATTAGATAACAACGCCCCCTCAATGGTGGTGCCACTCCCCATAATTAACTGGTAGGCGCCAGAGCCCGCAGGCAAGGACGCCCAAAACACCATGCCATGAATGCATGCACTGGCTTGTAGCGACAGATTACCGTTAACCACAACAAGCAATACGGGTTCATTTATACTTCCCAACGTTATACCGGGCGCAATCACACAATCACCGGTTATCCAGATCATTCCGGTTGACTGACTGGATAGTCCTGAACAATCAGCAGCGATAATACTTGCCTCTTGCTTCAGTGAAAGCGCCTGAGATGTAGTCAGATTAAATGCATACTGCCACAGGTCGGCAGGAAAGAGATTGTCGGCGTCGAGTATATCTGTGCCCTTGTTGCCCCCGCTGCTTAATAGATTGCCGTTGCAACCGGCGGCTGAAAAATTGGCGGGCAGACAGCTCGTTATGCTGCTCTGTGAAGACGACAATGTTGCCGATGTCCAAACCGATAACGGCATTCCCTGCCCTGCACCATTGATATTGGACCCGATAGTCAGTGAACTCCCGGTTGCACTGGCCTGAGATAATGCAGATGCCCCTCCGCCAATCATAACGGGTACCGGTGGAACACGAGCCAATATAGGATAAACAATTGCATCTGCCGATACGTTTGCCTGAGTAAGTCCGTCGGCACTCGTGCCAACCGACATCACCGCAACGCCGCGATAAGAAGACGAACCCGGTGTGATTGGAAAATCGGTTGTTAGCATTGCAAATTGGCTGCCAGATGTCAGCGTCTGATCTGAACCATCCGACACCCAGTCTGGCCTAACCTGTAAAGTAGCAAGCGCCTGATATAAGCCGGTACTGGCAGCGTTCATCGCCTGTTTTCTACTCTGCTCGTTATTTACAATCTGATTTTCCAGCGATTTAACTTTGGCAACATAACCGGTTACCAGCGTCGCCAGGATAAGTAGCAGCAGCGCACTGCTAAATAAGGCCATACCACGACAGGAAAAACCTGTTTGCTTGTTAGCCCACATGGTTCTTCACCAATACTGTAGTGTGATAGGTTTGCGACAGTGCTGGATTGGCTTTTAAGTAACCCGATAAGGTAATGGCGACATGCGTAACAGGCACGCCATTGAGAAGCTGGGTGACTGGCCGAAATTCAAGCGCGGTTACCTTCACCACATCGCTGTCGGTAACATCCTCCCAACCTTTTGCTTTGCAACTGGCACCGGCTTTACGAATTTCCACAGTGTTATTTTGCATCCGGTAGCCAAACTGTTCATTTGGCAACAGCGTATCGAGTAAGCCGTTACCATTTGCATCGTAGCGAAAGGTAACACACGAATTAGCTTGCTCTGCCCCGTAGGCATCGAATACCAGATGCTGACTAAACACCCCGTTAGCCGGCCCGTTTTGCATTAAATACAGGCTATCCCCGTTGTATCCGGCACGACGAATGTCAGCCTGAATTAACGCAAATACATTACCCAACTCCTCGTTCAAGCGGGCACTGTTGAGTAACCGGCTGTTTAGCGCCATAGAGCCAGCCACCATACTGGTTAATGCCAGTAAAACGCCGCTCCCTAAGCCCATAACGATCAGGAGTTCCATTAGTGCCATCCCGCTTAGCCAACGCCTATTCATCTGTGTTGCTTCCTGAATCTGTTATCCGTAGAAAACAGTGTGCATCAAGGCAACACCAGGAAACACTGGCCTCCTTATCAGTTTTTAATTCACCCTGTTTCAAAGAGCGTTATTTAATATAAGTAAGCTTGGCTTATCCCTTTAATTCCGCCTGTTATTTCTGCTTCGACAATTGCTTTTAATGGCCTGTTAATTGCTTTGATTCAGTGACGAATTAGGCGGGTCGCGACTTACTTGTTTGTTGCTGTGATAAGTTGCACCAACTTGCACGTTGGAAACACTAAATTTCACCATTTTAGTGCAAGTCGCGAATGTGATGACCAACACATAAATAACTAGAGGTCGTCGGCATTCATCGTTACGATGGAATTAATATGACAATTCATCTTCTCAGTCGGGATAAGCAGGACGAACTACTATGACCATAACGGTTGGCATTACGCACCACACGGAATATCACTACGACAAAGCCATTAATATGAGTCCACATGTGTTCAGGTTGCGCCCCGCACCGCACAGCCGAACCCCCATCCAAAGTTACTCGCTAAAAATTTATCCGGAAAACCATTTCATTAATTGGCAGCAGGATCCGTTTGGCAACTATCTGGCCCGTGTGGTTTTCCCCGAGAAAACAACGAAATTCTGGTTCACTGTTGATTTAGTCGCGCAAATGACGGTGATTAACCCGTTCGACTTTTTCCTCGAAAGCTACGCCGAAAAAATCCCGTTCGACTACGAAAAAAGACTCAAAGCAGACTTATTACCCTATCTCGAAGCGGAACCGGCGTCTGAGCAATTCCAACAGTTAATTGATAAAGTGCGTCCCAAAGAGCCGATTGCCACGGTGAATTTTCTGGTAGACGTGAACCGGGCCATTTTTGACATGGTGGCGTATGGTATTCGTTTAGAGCCAGGTGTTCAGTCGGTCGACGAAACCCTCAGCTTAAAATCGGGCTCGTGCCGCGATTCAGCCTGGTTACTGGTGCAGCTTTTCCGCCATTTAGGGTTGGCGGCCCGTTTTGTCTCCGGTTATTTAATCCAACTCAAGTCAGATGAAAAGTCACTCGATGGCCCTAGCGGCCCGGAAGAGGATTTCACTGATCTGCACGCCTGGTGTGAGGTTTATATTCCGGGTGCAGGCTGGATTGGGCTTGACCCCACATCAGGTTTGTTTGCTGGTGAGGGCCATATTCCTTTGGCTTGTACCCCAGAACCTTCATCTGCCGCACCGGTAACCGGTGCCGTAGACAAGTGCGAAAGCACGTTTGATTTTTATAACAAAGTAAAACGCATTCATGAAACACCTCGTGTAACCAAGCCTTATTCCGACGCTGAATGGGCTCAAATCAACCAGCTTGGCTTACAAGTCGATCAAGAGTTGGATGAATTGGGTATCGATTTAACCATGGGCGGCGAGCCGACGTTTATTTCGATAGACGATATGGAAAGCCCTCAGTGGAATACCGAGGCAGATGGCGAAGACAAACGTCAGTTAGCACACCAGTTATTTATAAAGATGCAGAATGCTTACACGGTAGGCGGATTCCGCCATTATGGGCAGGGGAAATGGTATCCCGGTGAGCCACTGCCGCGCTGGCAATATGCCTGCTACTGGCGCAAAGACTCAACTCCCATGTGGCACAATCAGACACTGCTGGCAGATTTAACTAAAGTGGGCTCCACCACGTTGGAACAAGGCGAACTGTTTGCCAAAACTCTAACCACTCAACTCGGCCTTTCGCCGGATGCGCTGAGTACCGCGTATGAAGATGTGCTTTATCACTTGTGGCAGGAAGGCAATTTACCGGTTGATCCGGATGCCAAAGTGCCTGAATTGCTTCACGCCATGACCCGTAAAGGTTTCTTAAAGAAATTAGAAAAAGGACTGGATAAGCCAGTTGGCTTTATATTGCCGATTCAGTGGGATTTCGCCTTCAATGGATGGCAGTCCTGTGTATGGCAATTCAGACGCGCTGCGTGTTTCCTGCTGCCAGGCGACTCCCCGATGGGTTATCGTCTGCCTTTAGCCAGTTTAGGCGCGCCAGGTGCATTACCCGATAGAGACCCCTGCGATATTCCCGCAACCTTCGCTACCGATACCCCTGCACAAAAGGGTTATGTGGGCAGCAACATGATTAAAACCGCTATGTGTATAGAGGTCCGTGATCATCAGTTACACATTTTCATGCCGCCACTTTCGCATTTTGAACACTATATGCAGTTACTCAGTGCCATCGAAGCCACTGCAGAAAAATGCCAGATCCCTGTGGTACTTGAAGGCTATACGCCACCCTACGATAGTCGCGTTGAAAAATTTGCGGTGACGCCTGATCCGGGTGTGATCGAGGTAAACGTGCATCCGGCTACCAGTTGGCCTGCGTTGGTTGAAAACACTACCCGCCTGTACGGACTGGCTCGCGAGTCGCGTCTGGGCACTGAAAAATTCATGTTAGACGGCCGCCATACGGGTACCGGCGGAGGCAACCACGTTACCATGGGTGGCCCCACGCCACCGCAAAGCCCATTCCTGCGTCGTCCGGACATTCTGCGCAGCTTTATTACCTACTGGCAGCATCACCCTGGCTTGTCGTATCTGTTCTCCAGTTTGTTTATCGGACCCACCAGCCAGGCGCCACGGGTAGACGAAGCGCGCGATGAAGTGCTTTACGAACTGGAAATCGCCTTTTCGCAAATGCCCTATGGTGAAGTACCACAGCCCTGGTTGGTTGACCGTTTACTGCGCCACCTGCTGACTGACCTGACCGGTAACACCCATCGCGCCGAATTCTGTATTGATAAATTGTACAATCCGGATTCCGCAACAGGTCGCTTAGGTCTGGTAGAATTCCGTGGCTTTGAAATGCCGCCGCATGCCCGAATGAGCCTGATGCAAATGTTGCTGTTGCGCACGCTGCTGGCCTGGTTCTGGCGGGAGCCTTATCATCGTCCATTGGTGCGCTGGGGCACAGAGCTGCATGACAAGTTCCTGTTACCACACCATGTAAAAGAAGATATTCGTCAGATTTGTGCCGATCTGCAACGACGTGGGTATCCGGTTAAGTTAGATTGGTTTGCTCCATTCTTTGAATTCCGCTTCCCTACCTGCGGACGTCGCGATATCGGCGATATTCATCTGGAACTGCGCAATGCCATAGAGCCCTGGCATGTATTGGGTGAAGAAGCCACTGGTGGCGGAACGTCCCGATTTGTTGATTCATCGCTGGAACGGGTGCAACTGCGCGTTACAAACATGCCCGAAACCCGCTATGTCATAACCTGTAACGGGCGTCGCGTGCCATTGCGTCACACGGGTGTTAGAGGCGAAGCAGTGGCAGGCATTCGGTTCCGTGCATGGCAGCCACCATCAGCCTTACACCCCACTATAGGTGTGCATGCGCCATTAGTATTTGATGTGTACGACACCTGGGCTGGACGGTCAATTGGTGGCTTTACCTATCACATTAGTCACCCTGGTGGTCGAAACTTCTCCACCTTCCCGGTCAATTCATTCGAAGCCGAAGGGCGTCGTATTGCACGATTCTGGGATCACGGTCATACTCCTGCAAAAGTAGATGCAGCTATGCCGGTTTGGTCAGCTGCCAGCACCTCGCATCGCATCACGGAACACGATGGACTATCCGATTTCGTTCTTCCTGCGGAAGAGCCAATCAATGCGGATTACCCCAATACGTTAGATTTGCGACGCAAGGCCACCTAATGTTGTGAACCTATGACCGAAATAAACAAACCCAACACACCGAGTTTACCCGCATGGCTATCCAGTTTTTTAGTGGATGGCCAATCCAGCGGCACAGTGCCCTCATCCATGACAGCCTTGTTTGAGCATCTGAGTAAACTGAACGGCGAAGACATTAGTCAGCGAGCGCAGGAAATCAGGCGCTTGCTGCGCAACGGCGGCTTTATTGAAGCCGGCGAAAGCCGACGTTTTCAGTTGGATCCCTTACCCTTTTTGCTAACCCAAATAGAATGGCAGAAATTAAATGACGGCATTATGCAGCGCGTTCGGCTGCTGCAATTTGTACTCAATGATTTGCAAGGCCCAAAAGAACTGATTAGCGGTGGATTTATATCGCCCTCGTATTTAATGCGCCATCCGCAATACCTGCGCGAATCCTTTAATCTGAGCGTAAAGAACCGCGGTTTGTGCTTGCTCGGTATGGATATTGGACGTGACGAACAAGGCAATTTATTCCTGTTAAATGACCATTGCCAATTCCCCCGAGGACTGGGCCTTTTGTTAGAAAACCGTATCGTTGCCCGGCGGGTAATGAGCGAAGAATTTGCCGAGTGCGGCGTTCAACGCATTGCGGGCTTTTTTCAGGAATTTCAGCAAACCGTTAATGAATACACCAAGCATTTACGCGATCCACGCGTTGTACTGCTAAGCAAAGGTCCTGAAGATCCTTACTATTCGGAATTAGCCTATCTGGCTACTTATCTGGGTTACACCCTGGTGCGCAGCGCAGACTTAACCGTGCGTAACGGCACCGTATGGCTAAAATCCCTGGATGGCCTGCACAAGGTAGATGTCATTATTCGCTGGATTGAAGACCGCTATCTGGATTCACTGGAGCAGTCTGATTTTTCTGAACACGGTATTCCCGGTCTGCTGCAGGCTGTGCGAGTGGGTTCAGTGCAACTGATCAATCCATTTGGCAACAGTATTCTGCAAATCCCGGCAGTAAAAAATAACTATGCGAATATCGCGCGCCAGTATTTTGGTGAAGAATTGATTCTGCAGGAGCCGGAAACGCTCTCACCTGCACAACTTGATCCAAGCCAGTGGGCAGGCTGCGAATTGCGCAGCTATGTAGACCCGTCGGTTAAATTGGATGGAGAAATCGATCGGGCCGATATTGCTTCACTGCTGCAAAGTGGCAGTTCCGACTATTACTTTTGGCGCAAAGTACCGCTTAGTCTGGCGCCATTCTGGCAACGCAAACAGCTAGTGGCGAAAAAGGTCATGTTGCGCTGTTATGCGTTAGTGACAGAACAAGGCGTGCACATTTTGCCCTCTGCCTTGTGTACTACCTTGTCCAGCGATCACAGTATGGGCAAAGTAACTATAAAGGATACCTGGATCCAGAGTCCTACCGGCCTCCCCAGCGATCTGCCAAGACTCCCGAAAACCATGCGCGTAGCGGGCGACATGGCATTGGTAGAAGGTCTCATTCCCAGTCGCACGGCTGAAAGTCTGTTTTGGCTTGGGAGTGCGTTGGAAAGAGCAGAGAGCGTTTGCCGTTTGGTGCGTCTGTTCATCGACCGCTTTACTGAGTTGTCGATGTATCCGGATGTACGTCATTTAGACTCGTTGCTGATGATGCGAGACGGGTTGGAAAAACACGCCATTATTTACCCTTACACCAGCATTGATACGTTACACATTGAGCCGTCTGAGAACAGTTATAAGCAGTTATCCCACCGGGTGCTGTATGACCAGACCATGGCGGGCAGTTTATGCACTACTCTGAGCAGCATCATTGGCAGTTCAACTCAGGTACGCGAGCTACTGTCTTACGATTCATTGCGTATCGTAGAGAATCTGGATACTGAATTACGCAAGCTGGAAAAGACCCATCCTTCATCTGCCACCCACTTATTGCAATCCAGTTTAGACCGCATCATGGGATTGCTAATGGCGTTTAACGGCTCGATTGTAGACACCATGTCCAACAGCAACGGGTCCTTTATGCTGGAAATTGGTCGTCGTGTTGAGCGCGCCATTCAATTGATCGCCATGCTGGAAACCCTATTGCAAAAAGAATTGCCAGAGGCGGAGCAACAAAGCGTGCTGGAAGCCCTGCTAATTGTGCAGGTGAGTTCAATCACTCACCGTCGTCGTTACCGCATGTATCAGAGTGTTAATACAGGGTTGGAACTGATATTACTGGACACCGAATATCCACGCTCGCTGGCGTATCAAATTGAACAATTACATAGCTTGTGCGGTCGCTTGCCAATTAAAACCCGCGCGGGTTTTGTTGAGCCAATCGAAAAAGCATTGCTCAATATCAAAATCACGTGTCACAAGTTGCATCAAAATGAATTGTCTGAGGCTACCGACGGTAAACGGGTGGCGCTCATCGAGTTATGTCAGGATTTGAAAGCACAGTTTAATGCATTCAAAGAAATCGTACAGACCCAATACTTCTCGCACACCAAGTCAGCGCAAAAACGCAATTGGAGCGCGGAGCGAGGTAAATAGTTTATGCGTTACAGTATTAAACATGTCACCACTTACCGCTACGCAGACAAAGTTAGTCTGAGTCAGAATCACGCCCGCCTGATTCCACAAACCAATGACTATCAGCGTTGCCTAACGCATCGCCTGGAAATCAGTCCGGACGCAGATTACACATCTGACTTTACTGACTATTTCAACAACCAGGTCACGGTGTTTGAAGTACCCAGCCTGCACGAAGAAATGATTGTTACCGCATACAGTGAAGTTGAAATTCTTGTCCGGCCGCAACAGCAGTTATTTGCCGCGCATGTGGCCTGGGAAAGCGTTCGCGATGCATTGCGCTCACCACAGGACAGTCAGCAAATTCATGCTGCTGAATTCAGCTTGCCCACGCGTCAGACCACCCCAACCGCTGAGATTCGCCAATACTGTTTGCAATCATTCAGCGAAGGACGGTCGATCATGGAGGCCTGCAACGACCTGATGCAGCGAATTTTTGATGACTTCACCTTTGACCCGGAATTCTCAACCGTCAATACGGCGGTTACCGATATATTTCAGCATCGGCGCGGCGTGTGTCAGGACTATGCACATTTTGCCCTTACCTGCCTGCGCAGTATCGGCTTAGCCGCCAGATATGTAAGTGGCTATATAGAAACCATTCCGCCCGAAGGTCAGGAAAAGCTAACTGGTGCAGATGCAACACACGCCTGGTTTGCGGTGTATATTCCGGGCTTGGGTTGGCTCGATTACGATCCAACTAACAACCTGATCCCGACCGATCAACATGTCACCTTAGCCACAGGCAGGGATTTCGCCGACATTACCCCTCTGAAAGGCATTATGTTTGGTGGTGGATCACATAGTCTGTCTGTAGCGGTAGACATGAATCGAATCGAAAATTAATAAAAATACCAACAGGAGTAACCAATGGTCTTGAATAGGATGCAATATGACACTAAGGGATTCTATGATGAACTCGTGGATGAAAATGGTACGCCGAGACCACACGGTAAGCAGCTCCTGGATTATCTCAACGGACTGAGTTTTGACGAAATATCATCAGCCCGTTCGGCTGCTGAATTAGCCATTAAACAAATGGGAATCACCTTTACCGTGTATGGCGAGGGCAGCTCGATCGACCGCGCCTGGCCATTCGACATCATTCCGCGCATCATTCCGAAAAAAGAATGGCTACAGGTAGAGGATGGCCTGATTCAACGTACTGAGGCGTTAAACCATTTCATTCACGACTTATACCACGATCAGAAAATCATCAAGGATGGTATTTTCCCGCGTGAATTACTGGAAAAGTCGGTTAACTTTCGCAAGCAATGCGTTGGCATAACACCTAAAAATAATATCTGGGCGCATATTTGCGGTTCAGATTTAGTGCGCAATGATGATGGCACTATATACGTGCTGGAAGATAACCTGCGCGTACCCTCTGGTGTGAGTTACATGCTGGAAAACCGCTCAGTAATTAAACGCGTTTTCCCGGAAGTATTTGAGAATATTGATATTCTGCCGGTGAATGATTACCCATCACAGTTATTCGATATGCTGGCCGCAATGTCGCCCAGACCTCAGGACAAACCCGAAGTGGTGGTACTGACCCCAGGCATATTCAACTCAGCGTATTTTGAACACTGCTATCTGGCTCAGGAAATGGGCTGCGAACTGGTAGAAGGTCGTGATCTGGTGGTGAATGATGACGATTGTGTGTACATGAAAACCATTAACGGTTTAACACGGGTAGATGTGATTTATCGTCGTATCGACGACATGTTTATGGATCCCGAAGTATTCCATAAAGACTCACAATTGGGTGTTCCCGGTATTATGCGCGCCTGGCGCGCCGGTAATGTGGCGCTGGTTAACGCTCCTGGTGCCGGTGTAGCCGATGACAAAGTGGTGTACACCTATGTACCTGAGATGATCAAATACTATCTGGGCGAAGAGATGAAGTTACCCAATGTGGAAACTTATCGCTGCTATGAGCCTTCGCAACTGGATTATGTCATCAAAAACATCGATAAACTGGTGGTTAAACCGGCCAACGAATCGGGTGGCTATGGGTTGCTGATCGGCCCTAAGTCCACCAAAAAACAACAACAGGAAACCATTGCACAGGTGAAAGCCGATCCCCGTAACTGGATTGCGCAACCCACATTAAGCCTGTCGACTGTACCAACCCTGATTGACGACAAAATTGAAGGACGTCACGTTGATTTACGCCCCTTTATTTTATCTTCAGGCACGTCTACCTATGTTACAACAGGCGGATTAACCCGGGTTGCCATGGTGAAAGGCTCATTGGTGGTAAATTCCTCACAAGGTGGTGGAAGTAAAGATACCTGGATCGTAGAGGAGGAAGCCTGAGATGCTGTCACGTGTAGCTGAAACACTTTATTGGACTGCCCGCTACGTAGAGCGGGCTGAAAACCTGGCGCGTCTGATCAACGTTAACAATTTACTGATGATGGATTTGCCACGCGGCGTGTCGCCTGGTTGGGCCCCCTTAATCGATATTATTGGACATCGTGAATCGTTCACGCAGTACTACTCTGATTATTCCGAGAAAAACGTACTGAAATACCTGACCGTGGATAGCCGTAACCCGTCTTCTATAGTTAATGCGTTAAAACTGGCCCGCGACAACACCCGTACCGTGCGCGAAGTGGTACCCAGACCAGTATGGGAAACCATCAACAATCTGTACCAAACGGCCAAAGAAAAACCCAATGATTTTCTGAGTAAACGCGACCGCTTTGCCAGCTTAACGCAGGTAATTGAAGGGATTCAGTTATTCTTTGGTGCGCTGGAATCCACCCTTAACCATGATGCGGGCTACGTATTTATTCGCTCAGGCTCCTTGCTTGAACGCGCAGACATGACATCGCGGATTATTGATGTGCGTTCCGCCGTACTGGGCTCATTAACCAATGACAGTCCTTACGAGAACTTGCAATGGATGAGCGTACTGCGTTCGTTAAGTGCCTACCAAATGTATCGCCAGCAAATGGGCGTGAAAGTGACTCCGCAGGACGTACTGGAATTTATGCTGCATAACCCGTACTTCCCGCGCTCGGTGTTATTCTGCCTGAATCAAATGCGCAGTTTGCTGATCACTATTCCAAACAGCCCAACTATGCTGGAGCGTATCGACCACAGCATTACAGAGCTGAACAAAGTGCAATCCTCCGATTTACAAGGTGCTGCCTTGCACAAATACATTGATGAACTGCAAATTGATTTAGCAGACATCCACAACCAATTTGCTGAACAGTATTTTCTGGTTTAATGGTAACGAAGCATCAGGCAACTGATGCTTCGCTGCTTTGACTTGTTATGTATTTTGCCTGGCACCTTTATAAATTTGAAAGCCAATACTGGAAATGCCGATAAGCTGCAAAACCAATATTACGCACTCTGCTACCATAAATACCAGAGCTGCAATGTCTCCAAACTGATAAATGATATAACCCATTAGACCCAAATGGAGCACAATGCTAATACCCCACATTATTGCTTTGGAACGTACTGGTTTACCTTTGCTCACGTGAATTAGCACGAGGGAGATTGCGTATACAATCAGAAAAATGAGTGACTTTACAAAAAGTGAGTCCTCAAAGGGATTATCTTCCCCGACAAATAGAATGCTAAAAAATAACGCCCCAATGAATAGATACGACGCTCCCGCCACGTTCACAATGTATTTCGCTAATCGATCTTCCATACTTGTATGCTTACTTTCTAAATAGGGGGCACAATCTCGTCGGACGAAGCTGCCATAGGTCCCAAATAATTAGTTATGTTTTTGCTTGATATTCGAAAAGCGCATCTAACGCTACCTCCCCTCTATGAGTCGGCACAATTTCAAAACAAATTAAATCGCTTTCCATTCCATGTTCACTCATCCAATTAGCTGGATGCTGCATATGTTCTATAGCAACTTCAAAACTTAATTCTTCTGATTTCGCTAATGCAATTTCATTGTGGGATAGCTTTCTGTATTCGTTTTTTTGAATTGAAATCAAACCCATTTCAAGTAGATGAATAATAGCATTCTCTGCTGTTTCGAATTTCTTTCCAACTGACTGACATCTGTCTTCGAAGTGCATATCAATAGCAACTTGCCTAAGTGAAGAATTGAAGTCAGTAAGTTCCACTAGGATGCTTTTTTCTACCTCATTTAGTTCAGAGAGATTAACTCTATCCATAATCCTACCCCCCCAAGAAGGGGCAATTACATGTGGGCTAAAATACGGAGCGAAGCGACGGGAGCCCACATGTAATTGTCCCGTTTACTTGGCTTGTTATGCATTACTTGATTTAGTTAAGTTACCAATAAACTCTTTGACGGCTTCTATTTGATGCTTTCCATAATCAAAATCTTTTAATCTAATATCAGCATCTGACAAATAATGCGAAACGATTTCTGGTAATTCTATTTGATTACTTGCAGCGAAGTTTTCAGCCTCGTTTGCTTTAGCGTACCAAATGCTCAAGTCTTGATTCCGCTCAATCGACCAAGAAAGTAAACCTTCCAACATACCTGCCAACACTAATTCCATTTATATTTCTCGAAATGCATAACAACTTATTAGAAAGAATTCACAGTAATCTGCGTTCTTACTCATCCTTGAACTCGCTACATAATTTATTGATAACAATACCTTAATCTGATTAAGCGCTGGTTGCCAATGAATTATTGAGGTTGCGCTAAAATGGGGTGTTTACGGCTCACAAGGCTTTTATGGGAGATCCCTGATATCACTTCGTGATTCAGGGATGACGCAGAGAAACACCTGACATCGCTTCGTAATTCTGGGATGACGGAAGAAGCATGAAACTCCATTACGCTCCAATCGTAATACTGGCCCTATTAACGGTTTTTGCCATCCTGTACCAAAGGGCGTTGGTCTGCCCTGCGTGTTTTAGTAGCCTGAATATCCGGTAATCAGGGATAGGTGAAAAAGCACCATGAATCACAGCAAAATGATGGGATTTACCTTACTGGAATTAATGATTGGATTGGCAATTGTGGGCATTTTGAGTGCGGTGGCAATGCCAGTGTATCAGGAGCAACTGCGAAAGGTGCGTCGCGACGCCGTAAAAATGCAATTGTTGAGTTTACATATCGATCAGCAAGCGTACCGACTGCAAAACCCGAGTTTTGCGAGCGGGCAAGCACTAGGCCTGCCGAATTCAGATCATTATCAGTTTTCGATTGCCAATGTGACGTCACAAACGTTTTTGCTCACAGCAAAGGCTACAGGCACGCAAAAGCAAGACAAAGGCTGCGCCAGCCTCACCATTGACCAATCGATGTTCAGGCAGCCAGAAGCGTGCTGGTGAGGCTATGAATACGTTTCGGCAGGGGTATGAGGATAGTAGGTTAGCTAACTAGCTAACCTGCTTAATACGCAGTTCTTTAGGTACCGCGAATTCAATATTTTCTTCGCGGCCCGGGCGTTCTGACGATGTAACCGCACCCCAGTCTAATAAACGCTGAATGACGCGCTTCACCAGTACTTCAGGCGCAGACGCTCCAGCAGTAACACCGATGTGTTCAACACCGTCCAGCCACTCTTTTTGAATACAGGCTTCATCTGCGATGAGATAGGCTTTTGCACCAATTTTCTCGGCCAGTTCGCGCAGTCGGTTGGAATTTGAGCTGTTTTGCGCCCCTACAACCAGCAACACCTGACAATCCTGTGCCAGTTCACGCACCGCATCCTGGCGATTCTGTGTGGCATAGCAAATATCGTCTTTGCGCGGGCCTTCAATTTTCGGAAAACGTGCACGCAGTGCATCTATCACGTCGGCGGTGTCATCAACCGACAAGGTAGTTTGGCTGCAATAGTAAAGCGCATTGGGATTCTTCACTTCCAGCGTGTCTACATCGGCTACCGATTCAACCAGATATATCCCGCCTTTGGGGTTGTCGTACTGCCCCATAGTGCCTTCAACCTCGGGATGACCAGCATGGCCAATTAACACGCATTCAGTGCCGCGCTTACTGGCACGGGTAACTTCCAGATGCACTTTGGTTACCAGCGGACAGGTAGCGTCGAATACCTTTAAGCCACGGCGCTCTGCTTCCTGGCGCACTGCCTGAGATACGCCGTGCGCAGAAAAGATCACAATATTGTCGTCGGGCACTTCGGTAAGTTCATCAACGAAAATCGCACCGCGCTCTTTCAATCCATCTACTACAAAGCGGTTGTGTACCACCTCGTGACGCACGTAAATTGGCGGCTGAAAGATTTCCAGCGCGCGTTCAACAATGGTAATGGCCCGGTCAACACCGGCACAAAAACCACGCGGATTGGCTAAATGAATTTGCATACCACAGTGCTCCCTGGCCTATGCGTTGATCACGTCGATGATTTCAACATCAAATACCACGGTTTGTCCAGCCAGAGGATGGTTAAAATCCACGGTAACCGAATCCCCCGCCACGCTGCGCACGATCCCTGGCACTTCACTGCCGTCAGGTTGTGCAAAAGCAATGATGGTGCCCGGTTCAATATTCATATCACTGCTGAACCGGCTGCGATCCATATGGTGAATATTGTCGGGATTGGATTGTCCAAACGCATCGTCCGGGCCTAACTCGAAAGACTTCTTATCGCCGGTTTTTAATCCCAGTAAACAGGCTTCAAAATTAGGCGTTAAACTGCCATCGCCCATAACCAGCTTTGCAGGTTTTTTATTTACCCGCGTGCTATCAGCGGCGGAGCCGTCGGATAATTTCAGGTCGAAATGCATAATAACCTGACTGTTTTGGCCAATGACCGGAAAGGCTTGTTCGCTCACGGTTTATTTCTCACTTGCAGATTGGGTTGTCGTATCGCTGGTGCTGTCGGACTTATTGGTTAACATGTCCCAAATAAGTAGCGCGGCACCAACGAAGATGGCGCTGTCGGCTAAATTAAACGCCGGCCAGTGCCAATCATTTACGTAAAAATCCAGAAAATCGATGACATAACCGTGTGCGATACGGTCGTAAACATTACCAATGGCGCCACCCAGAATGAAACTAAAGGCCACCGGCAGCAACTTCTGTTGCTTAGGTGTTTGCTTAAGCCACCACAGGATCACAACGCTCACAGCGATGGCAATTGCCGTGAAAAACCAGCGTTGCCAGCCACCAGCGCCATGTAAAAAGCTGAACGCTGCGCCGTAATTGTGTACATAGGTAAAGTTGAAAAACGGCGCCAACTGAATGGATTCATACAAATCCATGGTGGCCATTACTTCATACTTACTCCACAAATCCAGCGCAATCGTTACAACACTGATCCATAAAAAACGCAGCCCGGTCTGGCTTACCACATTAAGCATAGTGACGTACTTCTCCGTCGCCATCTACGTTGGTTACACAGCGTCCACACAGTTCTTCGTGTCCTGCGTGAGTACCCACGTCTTCACGGTGATGCCAGCA
>NZ_JBLBUE010000076.1:0-16409 GCF_047290655.1 Alteromonas sp. AMM-1
GAGGATCAGCAGCATGGTGGCATCGGGATCGGAAAATTTGCGTTTATACCATCTACCAAAAATACTTAACATGTAGACATCCTATGTAATTCCTTTACGGGTAATCACTTTACTTACGGGCCGGGCTGGCATACATGACCGTGAATTTTTCAACTACGCTAAATTCAACAACACCACAACATGCAGCGGTAAGGGGCGTTACTATACCGGTATATAGTGCCCTGCACTAGGTCTGGTGCGATGAATTCGCAATACTGTCAGACATGACAATTTTACGGTAAGACGCTTGCTTGTATAACAGGCTTGTGTTGTGATCCTATTAGGTTATGTTTGCTTATTAAACAGGCAAATAGCTACTTTTAATTCAGAAAAAAAGGAACTGTCAGGCAAACTGTTGTCCAATAATCAGCAGTATTGGGTGTTTGCCAGGGGAATCATGATTTCATCGCTATTTTTTCGAAGCTCTATCGTTAGTGCAATATTGGCAACGCTTCTGGTTGCCGGTAAAGCCGAGGCGCAAACACTTGGCAGTGACAAAAATACATTGCCTGAAATTGGTGTAGTGGCTTCCGAGGCCCTGACACTCGACAAAGAAATACTGATCGGCGACGCGATCATGCGCCAGATGCGCGGTCAGGCACCAATGATTGGCGATCCCGTAATTAATGAATACATTCAGGATTTGGGTAATCGTTTGGTACTCCAGGCCGACAATACCAAGTTCCCTTTTCAGTTTTTTGTAATTAACAACAACGCAATGAATGCCTTCGCATTCTACGGCGGTCATGTGGGTGTTCACACTGGGATCATCACGGCGGCCGATAACGAAAGTGAATTAGCCTCAGTTCTGGCGCACGAAGTAACACACGTTACCCAGCGTCACCTTGCGCGAAGAGCACTGTCTCAGCAGCGCAGCTCACCGCTTCAGCTTGCCTCAATGTTTGGCAGTATTTTGTTGGCGATGGCTAATCCGGAAGCCGGTATAGCAGCACTTTCTACTACGCAGGCCATGTCAGCCCAAATGGGCATTGATTACACCCGTTCAAACGAACAGGAAGCCGACCGCATTGGTATTGATATTTTGTATTCTGCGGGTTTTGATCCCAAAGCTACTGCCAGCTTTTTTGGCAAAATGGCCGAACAATACCGTACCAGCTCGCGTCCTCCGGAGCGGTTACTGACCCACCCTTTAACAGAAAAGCGGATTGCCGATGCCCGGATACGAATGGATGGCTATCCCAATGTAAGGCTTCCACCGAGCAAGACATTTCATCTGGCCAAAGCCAGAATTCAGGCTCGCTATCAGTTTAAGCCGGATTACTCTCTGGAGTATTTTCAGGCAATGAATGACACTGGTACTTATTTGATTAAAGAGGCCGCCCAGTATGGTTTGGCCATTGCACTGTTTGAAAACGAAAAGTACCAGCAAGCTAAAGCAATCAACGACGCGCTATTACTTCAAGACAAAGAGAATTTGTTTTACCTGGATTTAGCCACAGACATTGAGATTGCGCTGGGCAACCCACAAAATGCCATCACTCAATTAGAACATGTGTTGGCGCAAAAGCCGCGCAACAGCGTGGTTGTATTGAACCTGTCTAACGCATTGGTATCAGCCAAGCAATATACACGAGCAATCGAATTACTGCGTGATTACCTGTTGATTCATCCACAGGACGAAATTGCTTATCAAATCCTAACCGATGCTTACAAAGGTGAAAAGTTGTACATGGGAATGCATCAGAGTAAAGCAGAACTGCTAGCGTTATACGGCGCGTATCCCAATGCAATAGACGAATTACAATACGCCTTTAACTTTACTGGCGACAATCACCTGGAAAAGCAGCGCATCAGAGCGCGCATCCAACAGTTCCGCGACGAACAGGAAAAACTGAAGCAAATGCAATAAACGAAGTAGCGCTAGTTTGCTGAAAGTGCCGTCAGTAAAGCCTTAAGTCCTGCTTCGGTTTGCTCTCCGTGTAACGTTTGTATCAGCTGCCCGTCGGGTGAAATGATGTAGGTTGTTGGCAATACGCTGGGCATGGGCACAGGTAGGTTTGCAACGTCTGTACTGCTCACCACCGGGAACTGAATGTCCTGCCGGGCAATCATAGCGTTCAGTTCTGCTGCTGCTAAATTGTCGTAGCTCACCCCCAGAATTCGCGCCTCACCAGAGCGGTAAAATGCATTTAATTCAGGTAACTCACGTAAACAAGGTGCACACCATTCGGCGAAATAATTAATCACTGTCCAGGACTCCGATTGCCAGGAATACGCTTTACCGTCTGCCGTGGACAAGGTTACATCGCTACCCGACATTTGGCGCTGCGCAAATACCCCTGCCAGCATGGCAGCCAACGCCAAGACAATCAGAACCGCGGTCTTAATTGATCCTCGTTGTTGCGTTTGTCGTTTAAAATCTGCGACAATTTTCAATTCGTTCAAGCCGATACTCCTTCGCGCTAACAAAACAGGATATGAGAAACGCACATGGCAGAATTAAAAATACTACACAATCCACGCTGTTCAAAGAGCCGTGAAACCTTAGCATTGTTACAGGATAAAGGCTTAACGCCGGAGGTTGTGGAATATTTGAAAGAACCGCTGAACGTAGCAGAGTTAAAAACGCTGTATGTGCAGTTGGGTTTAACTGACGTAACCAGCATGATGCGCGTAAAAGAAGCGGAATACAAAGACGCCGGGTTAGATAACCCATCAACCACAGATGATGAGCGTTTCGCAGCCATGGCTGCATGCCCAAAATTAATGGAACGTCCAGTGGTTATTAATGGGGGCGTGGCAAAAATTGGCAGGCCGCCTGAGTCGGTACTGGATATTCTGTAAATGGGTCCGGTATTAATTCTGTACTACAGTCGCCACGGTGCTACTGCTTCACTGGCGCGGGCTATTGCATTGGGTGTTGAAGCGACAGGGGCAACCGCCCGGCTTCGCACTGTGCCACCATTAGTGACAATAGAAGAAAACAACGCGCCGCCGGTTGAGCCGGAATCCGGCCCGCCGTATGTGACCCTACAGGATTTAAAAGAGTGCAGCGCACTGGCACTGGGCAGTCCCACCCGATTTGGCAATATGGCTGCCGCGCTTAAGCATTTTTTAGACTCAACCAGCAGTTTGTGGCTGGATGGCGCGCTTATTAACAAGCCAGCCTGTGTATTTACCTCGAGCAGCAGTATGCACGGTGGACAGGAAAGCACTTTACTGTCGATGATGCTGCCGCTGCTCCATCATGGCATGGTAATTTGTGGTCTGCCTTACTCTGAACCAGCGTTGCATAGTACAACCGAAGGCGGCACCCCTTACGGCCCAACGCATGTTGCTTTGAGTCAGCATAGTAACCAGTTAACGCAAACGGAAAAACAATTGTGTATCGCGCAAGGCAAGCGTCTTGCTACACTCGCAGCTTCGCTTAATCAAGGTAATGTTGTATGACCTCCAAGGCTCCATCTATGTCCCCAACTATGGCACCTGCCACCAAAAAATTCCGTTATCTGGCACTCGTTTGCACGCTGGCTTTATTTGTTTGGGTAGTGAGTTGGCAACTTATTTTCACAACCACGGAACAGTATTCACTCAAATTCATATTCCTTATTTATGCCCTTCCCTTACTATTACCGATGTGGGGCATTATTAAAGGCAAACCCTATACGCACGCTTGGGCTAACTTCATTGCACTGTATTATTTGATGCATGGTTTTACCGTGTTATACGCGGAACCGGCAGAACGCGGGTTTGCTATCATTGAACTGGTACTGGTAGTTGGCATGTTTACCGGTTGCAGCGTATATGCCCGGCTTCGAGGCAGGGAATTAGGCCTCGGTTTAAAGAAGTTAAAAGAGGAGATGCAAGAAGAATGCGAGCGGTTTTCAAAGCGATCATAAGCACCACTGTTGCGATTAGTTTAACGACGCTGTTGGCTGGATGTGGCGGTGGCGGCGGCAGTAATGCGCCGGGCAACCCAACGACGCCAACACCAGACTTTACCCGGCTAACGCCGTTAAAATCAGAAAATGGTTTATCTGTTTTTGGTAATGACATAATTGATGTGAATGCCTCTGCTGGGTTTGTGGTGCTGGCCGACAATGGTGAGTCACTGACCAACGTGCAGTGGGAACAAACGTCAGGGCCAGCATTAACATTGTTGGCAGATCAATCACAAGCTATTGGTTTCGACGTAACAGAAACCGGTGACTACGCTTTAACCGTATCGGCCACTACCGCAAGTGGTATTTTTCGCACTGTAACCGTGTCATTTACCACCAGTGATAACACCCCCGAAGACACGGTTAATTTGCGACTGGATCATATGGCTACCGAGCGTGGCCGGGTATCCATTCGGGTTGACAGCCCTTCCAATAAAATCATTACATCAACCCAATGGACCCAAATTGGTGGCCCTGCCCCTGCTGAAATCACCTATCAGGAAGACCGCACCAATGGCCCTATGCGTTCGGCATTTATGGAAGCCCCAGAGGTTTCCCGCGACGAAGTGATGGCGTTTCGCGTGACTGCTACTTTTGATGATGGCACTACAGCCAGTGATGACGTGCTGATCGGTGTAAAAGAAGCCAGTATCGTAAACTCGGCGATTTTCACCGATATCGAGATGTACGTTACTACCGATTTACGCCCCTATAATCCGAATACGCCTTATGCAGATGCGCTGTTGGAATGTGTTTACAACAACACAGTAGTGAATAGTTGTTCATTCGACAAACTCCCACTGATTGGCATGGATACCCTGTCACCTACTATCGACACTATTTTAGATCGTACACTTGTCTCTCACGCCTGGATGGGTGAGCGTTTCAGGGAGTTTTTAACTCAGTCTGCGGCGGCAGAGGACATCATAAAATTACTGCGCGGTGTAACTGCCGTTGTTATTTCGTACGATGTTCGCCCGTCTTTTTATTGGGTAAGAACCGGTGCGATCTATCTGGATGCCCGCAACTTTTGGCGCACACCACAAGAGCGCGACACCATTAACACTATTCCCGATTACCGCAGTAGTTTTGGTAACGAACTGCAATTTGGCATTTACTGGCGGTACGTGAAAGACGGCGAATACTATTATCCTCAGTCGTCATTAGCGGCCAGCAGCCGACTTTCGAAGAGTTTCGATCAACTGGAAGCATCACTGGCCTGGCTGATGTACCATGAACTGGCTCACGCCAATGATTTCTTTCCCCCCTCAGTTTGGTCAAGTGTTGATTCATCGAGCAATCCATTGAGCCATTTCCAGCGTTACGGTGCACAATCCTCAATAATGTCATCAAACTATCCGTTGCAATCGGCATTACTGGAAGGATTGGCAGATGTATCATTTGGTGGTGAGGATGCAACGACTGCGCAGAAAAATACCACGCCAGCCGAGGTTGCTGATGCGTTCAGTGCTGACATTGCGCCCGCCTATTATGCCTATTACACCGAGCGCGAAGATTACGCTATGTTGTTTGAGCAATTTATGATGCTCTATCGCATGAATGTAAGCGCCGATGTCGCGGTTATTGGCCGAGACAACAACGACGATGCGCTAATCACCTGGGGGCAGCGTCATCGCATTAATCAGGACACACTACAAGCTAGAACGGCATTTGCGGTACAGCGCATCCTGCCCGACCTCAACGTGTCCAGCATTCAGGCGGATTTACCCGATGTTATTCAAATGCCGGCCGGCCAGTCGTGGTTCGATTTGGTTACATTAGACAGTGCCGGAAACCTGCGTTTCCTGACAAGCGGAAAAGAAGCAAACTCCCAAGCAACACTGCCGCCTTTGCAGATTGCAGAGTTTGAGCGTCATTTACACTAGATTAAAATTCAGAGGTAAGCGGGCTATTGGCGTAATTGCATTATTCCGATAGCTCGCGCTTCACCAGCGCGACGGAAATTTTCTTTTGTTCCTGTAGCGAGCGTTGATCCAGTCGCTCCAACAACGCCATTAAGCTTGGCAAGTCGCGCTGACTGTGATTCAACAGGTAATGCAACGCTTGTTCAGACAGATTTAATCCACGTTGTTGCGCTCTGGAACTTAACACTTCAGCACGCTCTTCGTCGGTTAAACCCACTAATTGAAATGTTAACCCGGCACTGAGTCTGGAGCGCAGATCAGGCAATAAAAATTCACTGTGTTGGGGCCCAAGTTGCGAAGCAAATATCAACAAGCCAACCCGAGTTTCACTTACCCGGTTAATTAAGTCGAATACCGCTTCTTCCCAGGCTTCATTGCCACCGATATGCTCAAGGTTATCCAGGCAAATCACTGGCAATAATTCCAAAGAATCCAGTACTCTTGGCGATAAGCCTATCAGGTCTGCACAATTAAGGTACACATGTGGAATATCGCGAGCAGCCAGTTGATGACACACAGCATAAAGCAGATGACTTTTGCCCTTGCCATTACCGCTAACCAGGTTGATCAACGGAATCGACGCCGCATGTAAAATTGCCAGCGACGGTTCTTCCCGCCAGTTGGGTGAGTGCTCAGCGACACAGGCAAGCAACGTCAGAACCTGTTCATTTCCTCCTGCCACAAAACTGGCAAAGGTTTCATCATCAGGCAGAGTCACTGGCAAAGGAAGCTGCATAAATCACTGACTCCAGAAATAATGCATGCCTTCCAGAGGCTGACCAAACGCGTCTCTAAGTGGCTGTAAACGGTTATCGAGACTCAACACTGCGCGCAAATCTTTCTCGCTACCAAGCAGATGTAAGCTAAATGTACTCACCGTGCCTTGTTGACGCACCAGGGTAACACTTTCAGTTACGCTTAACGCTTGCAAGTACTGCTGAACAGCAACATAACCCCGTAAATCATGCAAATTACCCACTGACAATTCAATGCGCTGTTCGCTATTGGCATCGCCAGGCAAAATAGCGTAAGTCTGGCCCAAATGATCGGCATAACGGTTGATTAGTTGTGTTATTAACTCATTAGGCTCGTCGCCAATCAGTGTACCGTGAACAACCTGTGAGGAAGCGCCATTAAAAGGAACGTAAAAGAAATCCAATGAATAGCGGCCTTTCTTCGCTCTGGCTGCCAGGGTTGAAAACTCTTCCTGGGTAAACAACGGGCCGTCGTCGAGTGCAACCGGCGTTATCTGGCCTTCCGGCAACGCCAGCAACGCTTCTTGTACGGTTTCCGCCTGTTGCAGGGGGTGCTCTAACTGCGGCTCAACGTAATCTGATTGTGGAACTGTCGGTGTCTCTGACTCTACTTCGCTGGCAATGGCAGCAGATTCTGTACCCGGTAACACGAAGTCCCGTGTACGATTGCGATAAATGCGGGCACCTAATACAAAATCCACGTTGTATCGTGCGGATGCCAGATTAAGCTGACGAGGAAATAACCCCCAAACGTCAAAGGCGTTAATACGCGCAGCGTCGTCTAAATCCATCAGTGGAAACGTTAACGGTACCCCTCGCACTTCAGCTTCACGCCGAGCGGTAATAGCAAACTCGTTAACCTGTCCATCGCCAGTGATACGCCGCTCGCCTTTGTCATTTTCTGTCGCCAGCCACAACAAGGCATCAGGGCGACGATCTCCCCAAATGGGCAGTCGCTCGCGTTTTAGTACCGTTTCTAATTGTTGGCGGTCGAATTCGGCAACAAAGTATAGCTGACCGTTTTCCTCCGTATAGCGGTAAGCTCTTAAGTACCGATTGGCATCTTCACTGATTGTTTTCAGTGCCTGATAACTACTGATATCACCCTGCCCGGTAAATTTGATCAATAATTGCGTGAGTGCCTGACGGGTAGCTGCGCGCTGCGTACGACTATTGCGATCATCTACTGCCACTTTTGCAGATTGGATGTTAATTGTTGAACTCGCCTGTACAGGCAATAGTATCTGGATCAACATGCTGCCCATTATCAGAACAGCACAACATAACTTTGTTTTAGCAATCATAAACCACTTAAGCAGAACGCTTTCTCCCTATCCCTGAACAGCAACATCTGTTCGGAAGTGAGTGACTTCGAGTAGTGAACAGCAATCGCTTTACTCAACTTTCGACATTTTTACATTCACTGACTATTTGCAAATCACTTCTGGTACCAACTGGTCAATACAGTGGTGATAATTTTTGTATTGTGAGCTATTTAAATCTGATTTTCACCACAAAAATGAGCATTGTGCTGATCTATCCCGATGCATCTGTACAGAAAACAACCGCTCAACCCCAAAGGTCAATATTGACGACCAATATCCGCTGGCGGTACCTCTTGTCCCCTGTTGGGAATAATAAACATTTCCTGCTTAACTTGAGGGATTACGCATTGGACTTAGAGACGGATACTGGTAGAATCCGCGCATTCAAACCCGTCCACCTAAAAAGGCTTGCCCGTGACTGACAAAAATACCTCGTTAAGTTATAAAGATGCAGGCGTCGACATCGATGCTGGCAATCAATTAGTAGAACGTATTAAATCGGTAACCAAACGCACTAACCGACCAGAAGTACGTGGAGGTCTGGGTGGCTTTGGCGCACTGTGTGCGCTGCCGGAAAAATACAAACAGCCGTTGTTGGTTTCAGGCACCGATGGCGTGGGTACAAAGCTGCGTTTAGCCATGGACTATGCGCGTCACGACAGCGTGGGTATTGATTTAGTTGCCATGTGCGTGAACGACCTGATAGTTCAGGGTGCTGAACCCCTATTCTTCCTGGACTATTACGCCACAGGTAAACTCAATGTAGACACCGCGGCCGACGTAGTATCGGGAATTGGTGCTGGCTGTGAGCAGGCAGGTTGTGCACTTATTGGCGGCGAAACTGCTGAAATGCCCGGCATGTACCATGGTGACGACTACGATATCGCTGGCTTCTGTGTAGGCGTGGTAGAAGCCTCTGAGGTTATTGATGGCGCCAATGTTACTGCTGGCCAAAAAATCATTGCGCTGGGTTCATCGGGTCCGCACTCAAACGGCTATTCTCTTGTTCGTAAAATTATTGAAGTAAGTGGTGCCGATGTAACACAACCATTGGAAGGTAAGCCAATTATCGACCATTTGCTAGAACCCACAAAAATCTACGTTAAATCCGTTCTCAAGTTGCTGGAAACAGTAAAAGTGTCGGCTATTTCTCACATTACCGGTGGCGGTTTCTGGGAAAACATTCCTCGTGTACTGCCTGAAAATGCGAAAGCCGTAATCGACGGAAAAAGCTGGGAATGGCCAGCAGTATTCAAATGGCTACAAACTAACGGCAATGTAAAAACCCGCGAAATGTACCGCACATTTAACTGTGGTGTAGGTTTGATTATTGTAATTGATGAAGCCGATGTTGATTCAGCTCTGTCTATTTTAACGCAAGCCGGTGAAAACGCCTGGTTGATTGGTAGCATTGCTGAATTAGATGGTGATGCACAAGTAGAAATTACCGAGTAATGCCGATGTCCAGTGCAGTGCCTAATATTTGTGTATTAATCTCCGGAAACGGGTCAAACCTTCAGGCCATAATTGATGCTGTTGCGGCGGGTAAAATTCACGGCAAGATTGCCTGTGTGATATCAAACCGTCCAGACGCCTATGGTTTAGAACGTGCAGAATCCGCAGGGATCCCTGCGGTTTGCCTGGACCACAAAACCTTTGATGATCGCGAAAGTTACGACGCTGCACTGATGCAAACGCTCGACAGCTATGCCCCCGACTGCGTAGTGCTAGCAGGTTTTATGCGAATCCTTACCGCTGATTTTGTTGATCATTATCTGGGTAAATTATTGAACATTCATCCATCCTTGTTGCCTAAGTACAAAGGGTTAAATACGCACCAACGCGCCATCGACAATGGCGACGAGGAGCACGGATTAAGCGTTCACTTTGTAACACCAGAACTTGACGGCGGCCCGGTCATCATTCAATGTAAAGTGCCGGTGTTTAGCGACGATGATGCTGGTACACTGGCTCAGCGGGTGCAGGAACAGGAACGCCATATTTACCCATTGGTGGTACACTGGTTTTGCAGTGGCCGGTTAACAATGAATAATAATAAGGCAGTATTAGATGGGAATCTTCTTCCAGAAGGCGGTTACGCTAACGATTAAGCGTGTTATTTGCATATCTCTGCTCGGCCTGTTTTCTTCAACAGGCTTAGCGTCCACCAAATCAACTCATATCGCCGAAGTCCAACTACAACCTTTTGAAGCTGTATACTACGCTTATAAATGGGACGACAATCTGGGCTCGGCAAAAGTTTCATTAGAAGCGTTATCACCTGGCCTGTATTCACTGACTTATCAATCAAAATTGTCCAAATTCTTCCTCACAGACAAACGCTTTGAACATTCCATTTTTACGGTCGATGGCGATACCCTTACGCCTCAGGAATACAATTATTCGCGCACCGGTACGGGTTCTGACAAAGCATTAAAAGTGAGATTTAACGCCGGGCCTCCCGCCATTATTGATATCGACAATGATGGTGAACAAATGCAGTTACCCTGGCAAAACGAATTGGATAACCAGCTTTACCGACTCGACCTGACAGTAAGACTGGCACAGGGTGTAAAAGAACTGGATTACCAGTTTATTAACTATCGCGGTCAGCAAAAACACTATGGCATGCAGGTTCATGGGGTTGAAAAATTAACCTTGCCCTATGGCGACATCGATGCGATTAAAGTTGAAATAGAACGCGACTCTGGTTCGCGGGTAACTTACGCTTGGTTTGCGCCAGAACTAAATTATCAGATGGTAAGGTTACAGCAGTTTAAAGACGGTGAAGAGCAAGGTGATTTGCGCTTAAAAGCCTACGCTCCCATGTAAACAGAATTTGACTCAATTGCGCGGCTTCAGCCGCGCAATTGGCTTTTAACTATTATCTTTCCAATTGTATTTCCCTTCAATTAACTACTTCTAAGCAAACTTCGTTTGTTACACGGATTTAACACCGTTTTTACTTGATTTTTCGGCTATGCAGAGATAGCTTTAAGGTATTCTGGTCAGACCTCAACAGTAGATAATGAGGAGTAAAAATGTCTGATTTAGTGTGGTTCATTATCGTGTTGGTCGCACTCGCAGTGTGTGCCTATAAACGATTTACCCTAACTAACACCGTGGCGATTGGCGCGGGTACGCTGATTATTGCAACGCTGTTTGGCAGCCTGGGCTTTTTCAGCTGGGTGTTCTTTGCATTACTTGCAGTTCCCTTTGTTGTGCCTTCGGTACGTATTCCTTATCTCACTACACCCATGCTGGCATTTTATCGCAAAGTAATGCCTGAAATGTCATCCACTGAACAGGAAGCCATTGATGCAGGTACCGTATGGTGGGATGGAGAAATTTTCTCTGGCCGTCCAAACTGGCATACCCTTCATGCTATTCCCAAAGGGCGCTTAACCGCCGAAGAACAGGCTTTCCTGGATGGTCCGGTTGATCGCGTGTGCAGTATGATTGACGAGTGGCAGGTAAACCATAAAGATGCCGATCTGCCCCCTGAAGTATGGGCCTACCTGAAAGAACATAAGTTCTTTGCCATGATCATTAAAAAGGAATACGGCGGTCTTGATTTTTCTGCCTATGCCCAATCCCGCGTAATAGCCAAACTGGCGGGCACCAGTGCGGTGCTCTCGAGCACAGTAGGCGTGCCTAATTCGTTAGGCCCGGGAGAATTGCTCCAGCATTATGGTACCCAGGCTCAAAAAGACCATTATTTGCCGCGACTGGCAAAGGGTGACGAAATCCCCTGCTTTGCATTAACCAGCCCGGAAGCGGGTTCCGATGCGGGTGCCATTCCCGATCAGGGCATTGTGTGCAAAGGCGAATGGGAAGGTGAAGAAGTGCTGGGTATGCGTCTTACCTTTGACAAACGCTATATCACCCTGGCACCGGTTGCTACTGTAGTGGGCCTGGCGTTTAAACTGTATGACCCAGACCAATTGTTAGGTAACAAAACCGATATAGGTATTACCTGTGCGCTCATTCCACATGACACTAAAGGGCTGGACATAGGCCGTCGCCACTTCCCGTTAAATACGCCGTTCCAAAACGGCCCGGTACGCGGTAAGGATATTTTCGTACCACTTGATTTCATTATTGGTGGCGCTGACATGGCCGGTAAAGGCTGGCGCATGCTGATGGAATGTTTGTCGGTTGGCCGTTGTATCACCTTGCCCTCTACTTCAGCGGGCGGTGCAAAAGCCTGCGCCATGTCTACAGGTGCCTACGCTCGCATTCGTCGTCAGTTTAAAATTCCTATCGGACACATGGAAGGCGTGGAAGAAATGCTGGCCCGTATCGGTGGCAATGCTTACATGATGGACGCCGTAACGCGTTTGTCTACGGTAGGTGTAGACCTGGGTGAAAAGCCCTCCGTGATCTCTGCCATTTGTAAATACCACCTCACTGAGCGCTCACGTATCGTGGTAAACGATGCGATGGACGTGCATGGTGGTAAAGGCATTATGCTGGGGCCAAACAACTACCTGGGACGTGGTTATCAGGGTATGCCAATTTCGATTACTGTGGAAGGCGCTAACATTCTTACCCGCAACATGATGATTTTTGGTCAGGGCGCTATGCGCTGCCATCCTTATGTTCTGGAAGAAATCAAAGCCGCAGCAATTGACGATAATGACGAAGCGATTCAGGCGTTCGATAAAGCCGTATTTGGCCACATTGGCTTTGCCCTTGCCAATGCGGTGCGCAGTTCGTGGTTTACACTCACCCACGGATATCTGCACAGCTCACCATTCAAAGACAGCACTGCGCGATATTATCAATTACTACAAGGTTACAGTGCCAACCTGGCGCTACTTACCGACGTATCGATGGGTATTCTGGGCGGCTCACTTAAACGTCGCGAGCGTTTATCTGCGCGCTTAGGCGATTTGTTGAGCTACATTTACCTGGCAAGCGCAACATTAAAACGCTTCGACGAAGAAGGTCGTCAACACGAAGATCTGCCCTTAATGCACTGGGCTATGCAAGATTGTATTTATCAACTGGAAACCGCCTTAATGGACTTCCTGGATAACTTCCCGATTGGCTGGCTGGGCAAGGTACTCAAGTGGAAATTAATTCCATTTGGACACCGCGTAAGCAAACCCAGTGATGAAACGGAACACCAAATCGCACAGCTATTGCAAACACCCGGAACAGCGCGAAGCCGTCTGGGTGATGGCCAGTATTTAACCCGCGAACCAGGTAGCTTACCCGGTGAGCTGGAGCAAACGCTGGATGATGTGATTGCGGCTGAACCCGTGTTCGACAAGGTTTGTAAAGCACTGGGAGAAAAGCGTCAGTTTACCCAACTGGACAAACTGGCTGATATTGCTATTGAGAAAAAACTCATTACCGATGAAGAAGCTGATTTGCTGCGTCGTACAGAGGCTGGCAGAGCGAAAATCATCGCAGTAGATGACTTCGCGCACGAAGAACTGGTTGCAGCTATTCGCTAATATAGCGTTGATATTAACCGTTGCAAAAGGAAGCCAATTGGCTTCCTTTTCTTTTTTACACTATTACATTTTGGATCTGAACATAAAATAAACGGCCCCTACCATACACAAACCCGCCCATAAATAATCAAGCTTTAACGGCTCCTTTAAGTACATCACCGAAAACGGGACAAAAACGGTTAGCGTGATCACTTCCTGAAGTATTTTAAGCTGTGCCACCGACATAACCGTAAAACCAATGCGATTTGCCGGTACCTGAAACAAGTATTCTATAGAGGCAATTCCCCAACTCACCAGCGCCGCAATAATCCAGGGTTTGTGATTAAGCTCTTTCAGATGCGCGTACCACGCGAAGGTCATAAAGATATTGCTGCAAAAAAGCAGCCCAACAGAAATTAACAGCGGAGACATAACAACCTGCCAGTGTAAACAATTGACGGAGTAATAAGCTACAAAGTCTGAACTGTTATATACCTGAGTTCAATACACTTTTGTGACTTAATCTACTGAATTCAGTAACGTAGTTGCGAGACAGGTAAAACAGGTAGTGTTAGCTACGCGAGGCCGCTGTTTGGAAAAGCTGTTGTTTTTCGGCTGCCGTCAAAAAGGCTTGCTCAACGGCATTGCGCTGTACCGAGTCCAGTTGGGCATCCGATAACTTAATTACCGTTTTTGCGACATGAAATTCGTGAGCCAGATTGATAGCCGATACACCGGGATCATCGGTGTTTAACGTGACGGCCAAACCTGCATCCAGAAACGCTTTTAAAGGATGATTTGCAGTATCTTCTACTGTTGCAGTTTGGTAATTGGATGTTGGGCAGGCTTCTATTCCAATATTGTGTTCTGCCAGATAACGCATTAACCGCGGATCCTGTTGCGCAGCAACACCGTGTCCAATACGCTGCGCGCCAAGCAATTCGATGGCATGCCAGATACTTTGTGGCCCGTCAGCTTCACCTGCATGCACGGTAATGTGCCAACCAGCATCACGGGCCTGCTTAAAGTGCGATACAAACAAAGGCGCAGGAAACCCCAGTTCATCACCGGCTAAATCTAATGCCGTAATATTATCTTGATGCGCTAGCAAACCTGCCAGTTCTTGCGAACAGGCATCGGTACCAAACGTTCGGCTTAGTATCCCAATCAGATTCACCTTAACGCCAAAGTCCCGCTCACCATCTTTACATCCCTGAACAACGGCTTCCACAACACGGGCAACCGTTAACCGATGTGTTTGTGCCATGTAATACGGTGAAAAGCGCAGCTCAACGTAGTCGAGTCCTTCTTGTTTGGCGTCTTCTACGTTTTCATATGCAATACGATAACAGGCATCATAATCGGCTAATACCGATACACCGCAGTCGAGCTTGGCCAGGAACGCCAGTAAATCACTGGTTTTGTCCTGAATCTGACAAAATGGGATGAGCCCCTCAGCAGAGGATGCTGGAAGTGAAAGCTGGTGTATTTGCGCCAACTCCCAAATGGTAGCCGGGCGAATGTTGCCATCCAGATGCCGATGAAGATCTACTTTTGGTATGCGTGGGTTCATCGGCACCTCATGAGAAGTATTAATTGATTTGGAGCTTGTCCATCAGCAGCACCGCCTGGGTGCGGGTATTAATATCCAGCTTCTTCAAGGCTGCACTGATATGCGCTTTAACCGTTGCTTCGGTTACATTCATTTCGTGTGCAATTTGCTTGTTCATCATGCCAGAACGCACATAACGCAACACCAGTAACTGCTTGGGGGTCAGCTCTTTAAAGCGCTCAAGCATATCACTCATGTTACTGCTGTGATCAGTAAGTCTCTCAGCAATACTGGCTGGCAACCATTGTTCACCACCTAACACAATGTCAATGGCTTCGGCAATTGAACGTGTGGGCGTGGATTTAGGAATATAGCCTGATGCTCCCAGCGCCATGGCTTGAGAGATGACATCAATGTCATCATTGGCAGAAACCATCACTATGGGTAAATCGGGTAATCTTTCTTTGGCGGTTGTCAGAGTATCGAACCAGTTTGATCCTGGCATAGACAAATCCAGCAACAGCAAGTCAACGTTATCATTGCGTTTTAACACATCAAACAACGCATCTGTTGAATCAGCTTCGATTACCGATAATCCGTCAAACAAAGGAGTAAGCGCCGCAGTGAGTGCCTCCCTGAAAAGGGGGTGGTCATCAGCTATAACAAATCGCATTTATAAAGGCCTCAATCGCTTCCAACTGCATATCAGCATAGGGTAATACTAAAGATTAACTTATTGAAGTAAAGAATTGGATTGTTGGTGTTTTTTTTCTATTTTTACTTGGATTTCCGCTAAGGCAGAGTAAAATTGCCGCCCGTTATTTGCGCATTGGAGAAATTGTGGCCAATAAAGACAATATTTTTGCAACGCCTCGTGAACATGTTGGCGACTTTTGTTTTGATGATGCTGTAGCTGATGTATTTCCGGACATGATCAATCGTTCGGTTCCCGGCTACCAAACGATCATCGAAACCATAGGCGAACTTGCTGAGGCTTATGTTACGCCACACTCTAATGTGTATGATTTGGGTTGTTCACTGGGTGCAGCCTCATTATCGGTGGCACGCCATTGCCCGCCAAATCAGTGTCAGATTCAGGCCATTGACAGCTCCGCTGCGATGGTAAAGCGCTGCCAACGCGTAGTTGAAGCATTCAATTTACCTAACAAAATTCACGTTCGCGAAGGCTTTGCTCAAACAGCCCAAATTCATAATGCGTCCATGGTGATCATGAACTTCACCCTGCAGTTTATTGCACCAGAAGAACGCAGCGCAGTCATAAAAGATATCTACGACGGACTCAATACCGGTGGCATATTTGTGTTGTCGGAAAAAGTGCAGCACGAGCAATCGGCAGGCAATGCGTTGATTAACAATCTGCATCTGAATTTTAAACGCAAAAATGGTTACAGTGAGTTAGAAATCAGTCAAAAACGGGCAGCACTGGAAAATGTAATGCTTATCGAC
>NZ_JBLBUE010000077.1:0-16329 GCF_047290655.1 Alteromonas sp. AMM-1
ACAGGTGCGAACAAGCCCTGATCAATAATCACTGCAACCACACCAAAGAACACACACAGCAAGGCGGTAAATGGCAGCGCTTCTTCAAACGCCTTACCCAACGCATGCTCTTCAATTACACCACTCATTGAAGTGGCAAGGATAATAACTGACAGACCAATCAGGCCAACAGCTGCCAGGTGTAACGCTAAACCTACTACCAGCCAAACACCAATTAATGCCTGAATGGCAAGGCGGGCTTTGTCGCGCACTGAACGGGCTTCGTCCATGTGTTTATCGTACTCAACCAGAATATTGCGCACGGCGGGCGGTAATTTTGCACCGTAACCAAAGGTCTTGGTTTTTTCCAGCAGAATGGTCGTAAGGATACCCATAACGAAAACAGGTACCGTAATTGGCGACATACGCATAAAGAATTCAACAAAATCCCAGCCTGCTTTATCGGCAATAATCAGGTTTTGGGGCTCGCCTACCATGGTCATTACACCACCCAATGCGGTACCCACTGCTGAGTGCATCATTAGATTGCGCAGGAATGCGCGGAAGTCTTCCAGGTCGTTTCTGCCCAGCTCTTGTACCGTGTCGTCGGAGGTGTGATCGTGATCGGAATGGAATTCTTTGCCCGATGCGACCTTGTGATAAATAGTGTAGAAACCCAGCCCAACCGCAATGATTACTGCCACAACGGTAAGCGCATCAAGAAATGCAGACAGGAACGCCGACGCCACAATGAACGACAGCGACAGGATAGTTTTATTTTGAACCCGTATTACCAGTTTGGTGAACAAAAAGAGCAACAGGTCTTTCATAAAGTAAATACCGGCCACCATAAAGACCAGCAGTAACAGTACATCCAGGTTTACTTCAATTTCGTGAAGTACATGGTCGGGCGTGGTCATGCCTATAAACAGTGCTTCAATGAGCAGCAAACCACCAGGCTGTAATGGATAGCACTTCAGTGCCATGGCAAGTGTAAAAATAAATTCCACAATTAACACCCAGCCAGCAAGGTAGGGGTCAAGCATGAATAACAGGGGATTAGCAATTAAAAACCCAATGATGGTCTTTTTATACCAGTCTGGCGCATGTCCCAGAAAGTTCTTATAAATAGCCATGGTCATAGAGGTCTGCATCGAGTATTTCCTTTTTTATCACTGGCTTAATTCGTTGTTCTCTGAGTAATAGTAGACGACGAAATTTTGTTTTTCTCAATATATATGGTACTTCTGGTATTCAGTAAATACCCTTGTGTCTCGACTAAGCTTGCAAAGACTAACCGATAATCTGTTAGACAGGAAGCTGTAAAAGGGGCGTAAACGACAAAGAAGTCACTATATTCGTTATATTTATAGATTGTGTTTGTGAAAATGCATCTGGTACAATCAGTTTAGAAGAAAAAGAATGTTCAGCAGGCGAGCAAATATGATTTATAAGGCACAAAGTCCGGCTGGTTTTGCCGAAGAGTATATCGTTGAGTCAATCTGGAGCGGGCGCTTTCCTCCCGGCACCATATTACCTGCTGAACGGGAACTATCTGAATTAATTGGCGTTACCCGCACCACGTTACGCGAAGTATTGCAGCGTTTAGCGCGCGACGGCTGGCTAACCATTCAACATGGCAAACCTACAAAGGTGAATAACTTTTGGGAAACCTGCGGGTTGAACATTCTGGAAACGCTGGCGCGTTTAGACCAGGACGGTATTCCCGAGTTGGTAGACAACCTGCTCGCTGCACGCACCAATCTGAGTGCGGTGTTTATTCGCAGCGCCATCAAAAACAATCCGCATGAGTCTGCCGAAATTATTGCCCGCTACAAGCAGGTAGAAGAAGACGGCAAAGCGTTTGCGCATTTCGATTATCAGCTTAACCACGATTTGGCTCTGGCATCGGGCAATAAAGTCTTTGTACTGATGATGAACGGCTTCCGTGGTCTGTATTCCCGTATCGGTGGATTCTTCTTTGCAGAACAACAGGCGCGGGACGTAGCCAAAGCATTTTATGCCAAGTTACTCACCGTAGCAGAAAGTGGTGAATACGAAACAGTGCCTGCGGTGATCCGTGAGTACGGTATAGCCAGTGGCAAGGTGTGGATGGATATCCGCGACACCATGCCGCAGGATTTGGTTGATTAATTCAATTTAAAACGACATCACTAGAAATCGCCGAATAAAAATATTCGGCGTTTTTTTATTCAAAAGTTGTGTTTTTAGTATGCGGTTTCTAAAAGTCCTCCGTACACTGTACTCAGACAGTTAAAGGAGAGTTCATCATGACTACTAAAGACGACATCAAAACCAAAATCAATGAAGCTGAAGAATTTGCACGTAAAATCTGGTTAGCAGGTTTAGGTGCTTATGGTAAGAGCATTGATGAAGCGCAAGGCCAGTACGAAAAGCTGACTTCTGAAGCCAGCAAAATGTTTAACGAGCTGGTAAGTAAAGGCGAAACGCTGGAAACAGAAGCGAAAGACAAATTCAAGGAAACTACCTCTGAAGTTGAAAGTCGTGTTTCTGAAGTGCGCAAAAAATTAGGTCTGGACGCAGACGACACTGATCAACGTATTGACGAGTTGTCAGCTAAAATCGACGCCCTTACCGAAGCCGTTGCAAAACTGGCTGCAAACAAATAAATCCCTGCGGGCAGCCTTGCTGCCCGATATTGGGTAAGGAATGATTATGTCAGATAAAAAGCCCACATCACCGCTGTTTGCCTGGTTTGAAGCGGGGTTAGGATTAGTGGCTGATCAGGTAACACAGGCAAATCAGCAAGTGCAGCAAACGCTGAATGAATCTCAACAGGCCCTGAATGAACTGGCCTCGCGAGGCGAACAGGTTGAGTCTCAATTGCGCAAAGCGGTTGATCCGGCTCAATGGTGTGAAGTGTGGCGTCAGTCGCCATTGCATCACTGGATGCCAAGCTTTACCACGCCAAAGCAAAAGCGTGCTGCACAGATTGATGTGTTGTCGGGTAAAGTGGATTTGCTGGTAGAGCAGGTGGCCTTGTTGGCTGCTAAGCAAGCTGCCGCTAAGTCGCAAGATGCTGCGGCAAAGCCTGCAACCAAATCACGTGTGAAAGCGGCTACAAGCAAACCGGCAGAGCCGGCAAGCAAAGCGGCTGCAAAAGCGACAACCACGCGTAAAACTGCTGCGCGAAAACCTGCTGCAACCAAGGCGAAAACAACGCCGCCGAAGCAGGACTAATCAAACCAACCTATTCAAAAACGGGCTTCGGCCCGTTTTTTGTGCTTTAAACAGACATAACTGTATATGTCTGTATGAACAAGCCAAAAATCTTCTTCGTTGTTTGTCTTTTACATTCCCTAACAGACCGTTTTGCGCATGCAAATAGTCGCCAGTCTCCCGGATTATTGCTACGCTAAAACGCTAAGCATCAAATACACAACGACAATAAAGACAATAATCCAAAAAGGACTCAACTATGCGCCTGTCACTCATTGGCCTGTTGGTTGTCGGCCTTACCGCCTGTAGCGGTGAACCGCCAACTACAACATCAAACACCCCACAAGCACAGCAATCATCGGTATCTACGATTCGACAATACAATGTATTGTTTGGCGGAACAGACGTTGGCGATATGACCATTACTCAGAAAGGCCCGGTAATTGATATTAATTACGGCTTTAGTAACAACGGCCGGGGGGCAAGCAGTGAAGAAACACTTTTATTGTCTGAGGCGGGCATTCCCATTTCGTGGTCGATTAAGGGGAAAACCACCTTTGGCAACGCAGTAAACGAAACCTATGAGCTAAAAGACGGTGTAGCAAGCTGGACCGCGGCGGCCGGTGCAGGTGAAGAAAGCATTGCCGACGATGCCATTTATATTGCGCAAAACCCCAGCCCCTATGCACTGTATCTTTATACCAAGACTGTTCTGGAAGCTGGTGGCGAGCCTTACCCTGCATTGCCTGCCGGTCTTGTTACTGTGTCAGAAAAGCGCAAGTTAACCCTAGGAAGCGGCGAAAGTGCAGTAAATACGACGCTGTACGCACTGGGAGGCATAAATCTGAATCCCAGTTATGTGATATTAGATGACAAGCAAGAGTTTGTTGCTGTGGTATCGCCCCGTTTTGCCGTGCTTCGCGAGGGATTGGAAGGGGAAGACAAGCGCTTACGTGAGCTGGCTGCCACCCTAAACACAGAACGTTATGAAGATATCGCCAAAGACGTTACACATCAGTACGAACAAACGGTGCGGGTTAATAACGTGCGTATTTTCGATCCTAAAGCGTTGGCGTTAACTGCGCTGTCTTCTGTGGTGATTAAAGGTAACGTGATCACAGCGATTGAGCCCGTTCAATCCCAACCCGCTACAGACGAAGTGTTTATCGACGGTGAGGGCGGTACCCTGGTTGCTGGCTTGTATGATATGCACGGCCACGTTGGCGATGATCGCGCCATACTTAATGTCATGGCTGGCGTAACCGGTATGCGGGATATGGGTAACGAAGATGATGTGCTGTCGGCGTTAATCGATAAAATCGACAAGGGTATTTTGATTGGTCCTAAAATTACTAAAAGTGGCTTTATTGAAGGGGTGAGTGATTACAGCGCCGCAACGGGTGAACTGGCCCCAACCAAAGAAGACGCACTCGCACTGATCCGCGACTATGCGGAAAAAGGCTACTGGCAAATTAAAATCTACAATTCTATGAACGGTGAATGGGTGCCGGACATGACCAAAGAGGCTCATCGCCTGGGCTTGCGTGTGGCTGGCCATGTGCCCGCGTTTTATCGCGCCGACCAAATGATTGAAGGCGGTTACGACGAGCTTACCCACATCAATCAGATCATGCTGGGCTGGGTATTAAAGCCGGAAGAGGATACACGGACATTATTTCGTATTACCGGTATGAAACGCTTTGTGGATTTAGACTTATCCAGTGATGCGGTTAAGCATACCCTGGACCTAATGGTAGAAAACAACATCGCCCACGACCCTACCATGGTGATCCACGAATATGCCATGACCGGTAGAAATGGAATTACCAATAAAGCGGTTGCCAATTATGTGGAACACATGCCGGTTAGCGAGCAACGCTCTGCAAAATCCGCCATGTTAAACGTTGCCGACGAGGCTGAAGATCAAGCGTATCTCACCGCGTATCAAAAAATTCTGGATACACTGTCGCTTATGCACAAACGCGGTATTCTGCTGGTGCCCGGCACTGACATGGGCGGCGCCTTCTATTTACATCGCGAACTGGTACTGTTTGAGAAAATCGGTATGTCAGCGGCTGAAGCGTTAAAACGCGGTAGTTACGATATGGCCCAGTATCTGGGGCATACAGAACGTGGTGCGGTTGAAGTAGGTAAAGAAGCCGATTTCTTCCTGGTACACGGCGATCCCACAGCAGACTTGTCAGTGTTAAAATCCATGGCTATGGTAGTAACACAAGGTAAGTATTACTTCCCCTCAGAGGTCTACCCGGAGTTTGGTATTAAACCATTTACTGAGGTGCCTAGGGTGGTGGTGCCAGATTAATCCTGATAGAAATCAGGTTTAATCAAGTTGATAGGTTATTTTGATAAGACCCCGGATAAGTACTGCGTACTTTCCGGGGCGACTGAACAGGATTATATCGTCGTCCCTGAATCGCCCTCATTCCGTCATCCATGAATCGCTAAGCGATGTCAGGGACCTACCCAAACAGGTCGCCGCAAGTGACACAACCTACACCTATCCACTAAGCAGGCACACGTTCAAACAGCTTGGCTTCGCGTTGTTTTAAGGCCCTTAATTTGCTGCGCAGCGTTTCGCTTAACATGGTATTGCGGCGGATCACATCCAGTTGAGGCCAGCTTGCTCGCTCTCCACTCTCAATCAATGTCTTAATACTATCCAGTGTTGGATTTGCAACTACCTGCATAAGATTGCGAATTTGTTTCTCAGGTAAAATATTAATATTGCCAACGTATTGCTGGTCGATAACCGAGCGGATTTTGTGAATAGCCAGCTTACCCCCGCGATTTGGCACAAGCTGCTCCATAATGTCGAAAGCGAACACACTGTTAGTCTTTGCCAACTGACTAATATGCCGCAATGTCATGCTGGTTAATGTTTTTGCCTGAGAACGTGCGCCTGTTAAGAATGGCACCGCCAGCGGATTGGTCTGACTTACTATACTGTGGTTTACACCATACAAACGGGACAATTGCTGAAAGGGTAGATCGGCCATAATCGAGCCATCGGCAAACCGACGGTTGGGAATGTAGGGCACAATGTTACCTTCAGCATTCTTTGCTTTTAACTGCACAGGTGTGAACAACATTGGCACAGCACAAGACGCACGCACAGCCTGGGTGATTAACGCATTGGGTGAGGTTTTGGCATTTAATAAACGCGAATACTGATGCAGATCCGCAGGTGAAACGGTTACCGTTACATGTCTGCCGGTTTTGGCAAAGGCTTCTTCAAAGGTGGTTAAATCGAACAGTGAAATCAGCGTATTTTCTAACGCCCGGCTGTCTAGTAAGCTTTTTTTGCCCAGGCCACCCCAAAGTCGCCAGTTCTTAAAGTGTTCGTAAATAAATTCGGCGCTCAGCGATTCCAGTAACTCATTGTGGGTGCGAGTGGCCAGCATAGCGGCAATAATGGAACCCGCACTGGCACCTGAAATAACAGTAGGCAATAAATTTTGTTCGTTAAGCGACTTCACTACACCACAGTGAAAAAAACCAAGGCCAGCGCCACCTGACAGCATTAAACAACTGCGGCCATAGGCGTGGGCGGTTTCTTCAAAAAACGTGAGTTTGTCGTAAAAATCAACCACATCTTCATCGGCAGTGTATATTTGCTCGAGGGCACTCACTACCTGATTGATAAACTCTTCAATTAAATGCTTGGTGCCGATTTTACAATGGGCGAGTAGCTCGGGATTGGCAATATTGCCCAGGTTACCGTGTAATCCTTCGTGCAATATCGACATCAGTGCCGGAATATCCTGTTGGCTTTGCGCCAGTTTGATACGCTGAACGCGTTTGCGGATCAAACGGTAGTCGTAGTCTCTGCTATGGTCCTTGGCTTTCCAGTCGTTGGCGCCTGATAAGGCATCATGTGCCAGGCAGGCATCGCGGTATTCGGCGTAGTTACCCGCGTTATCGAGTGCTTTCTCGATTTCTGATAATTGTGTTGAAAACAGAGACATACTTCCTCCCCGGCGTTGGGACTACCTGCTTACTGGCAGTGTATGCAGCAAAATTAGAATCTGCTACCCAATCCCAGTAAAACCCACTTATATTTGTAAAGTGTATGTGAAATTGCAGGTTAGAGCCACAAACAGCAAAATTCGTTCAAGTTAGCTGCATTTTCTTATCTGTTTTTATGCTTATACGTGTACAGATCAATAATTGCATCTATAAATAAAGTTAAGTTGACCCGCGCGTCGGCAGTCAGTAGCCTGAACACTGCTAAACATTAAAATAACGAAACGTAGCACCAACATGGACTGGAATTTACAAACATTGAGTTTGCTGTCTATCCCGCTTATCAGTGCGCTGGTGGGGTGGGGCACAAACTACCTCGCGGTAAAAATGATGTTCTACCCGCTGAAATTTGTTGGCATTCCGCCAATATTTGGCTGGCAGGGATTAATACCGGCCAAACGAAAGGAAATGGCCGAAATTGAAGTAGAACTGGTGCTGGGTAAATTACTTAGCGTGGAAGAGCTCGCCAACCGCCTTGAGCCAGAAGCCCTTACCAAAGCAATTGAACATCGCCTGCATCAGGTGGTGCGAAAAATAGTGAATGAAGTCATGGAGTCGTCGGCGCCAACCGTGTGGGCGGCGTTGCCTGTACAGGGCAAGAACCTGGTTTACCGACGCATCGAAGACGACATTCCTTATGTAGTCGCCAAAATGGTGGAAGACTTCCAGCATAACGTGAATGAAATTCTCGACATCAAAGAGCTGGTGGTTGAGCAACTGGTTAATTCTCCCGAACTTATCAACGAAATTTTCTTGCGCTCGGGTGAAAAAGAATTCCCGTTTATTGTGCAGTCAGGTTTTTACTTTGGATTCTTATTTGGCCTGCCTACTATGGCATTGTGGTATTTCTATCAGGAATGGTGGATTTTACCTCTGGGGGGGCTGCTGGTGGGGTATGCCACTAACTGGATCGCCATTAAAATTATCTTCGAACCCAAACAGCCAATACGATTTGCGGGTCTTACCATACAAGGCATGTTTTTAAAGCGGCAAACCGAAGTGTCCCGGGTGTATGCCGACATTATTGAACAAAAGCTGATCAATCCGAAGAACATCACGCATATGATTTTACACGGTTCGGGATCGGCGCAATTGCTCGAACTGATCGAACTACACGTTAACGATGCCATTGAGCGTTACGTTGCAATCGCACAGCCCTACTTTGCCCTTGGTGTCGGTTCGGAAAATTATTTCAAAATGAAGTCCATGGCCGTAAAACGCCTTTTCGAGGATTCCGACAAGTACTTGTACTATGCTTTTGATTATGCAAATGAGGCGCTACGCGTGGGCGACGATTTGTGCGAGCGTATGCAGGCGCTAAGTTCAGAAGAATTTGAAGGGGTGCTAAGACCAGCGTACCAGCAGGATGAGTGGAAGCTGATTGTTACCGGCGCCATTCTGGGTATGGCTGCAGGCTTCGCACAACTGTACTTAATGATGTTGGGATAATTGCTATGGCCGGGAAAACCGCGAAACGGATTTTACTGACTGCACTTACCTTGTTTAACGAACGGGGAGAAAACAGTGTAACGTCGGTCGACATTGCCATGGAAATGGATATTAGCCCGGGTAACCTTTACTACCATTTTAAAGGCAAAGAGCTAATGGTAGACGCGCTGATTCAATGGCATAGTGACGAGATGCAGCAATTATTTCGCCCGGCTACACTGGACAAGGTGGCTGTTGAGGACTTCTTTTATTTTCTGGCCATCATTATTGATAAGTTACAGGTGTTTCGTTTTCTGTATCGCAGCCCGGCTGACATTGCTGAGAAGTATCCTCGCGCCAAACGCTTGCACAAATTGCTGTTTAGTCAGTTGGAAAGTGGCTTGCTTACCCTCCTTCAGCGATTTGCGAAACAGTCACAGTTAGCTGCAACATCAGCCCAACAGCGCCTGATGGTCGACTTGATCAGCATGATCCTAATCCAAAGCGGCCAGTACGATGACTTACGCGCAGTGAATGATCCGGTTTCGCAAAAATTTCATGCGCTGAGTTTAATAATGACGGCATTGCTTCCCAGGTTTGCGCTGGAAGAAGACACGTTGCGTCAGTTGCAAAGCGCCATTGAACATCATTCGATGGCAAATCTCACCAATACCGATGTACTGGAGGGCTAGAGGAGTATGGCTCGAAAGCTGACGTTTCTCGATAAATCGTTTTGGATCACTGAGTCACAGGCCAATCCCAAGCACGTAGCCTGTTTGCAAATCCTCTCGATACCAAAGGGTCAGGATCCCAAAACTTATGTCACTGCGCTGCACAGCGAAATGCAAGGGTTTGCCAAAGCCTGCCCACCCTTTAATTGCAAAGTTAAAGCCATTGGCATCTGGCCGTTGGGGTTGCAGCCGGTAAAAAACATGCAGATGGATTACCATGTGCAATGCCATCAAATTGCCAATATCGATGACCGTGAAGCATTAGACAGTTTTGTTGCCCGTATGCATGAAACGCGGCTGGATCCGCAAAAGCCACTGTGGCAGTATCATTTTCTATACGACCCAACGCACCACACGTTCGCCATTTATGCCAGGGTGCATCATCTGTACGGTGACGGATCTACGCTGGTACGCTGGTTTCAGGCAGGGTATCTGGACGAACCCAAAACTGACGGCTTTATACCACTGTGGGCAGTTAAGCGCCTGCGTCATGCTCCGGCTAAACAATATAAGCGGATAAAGCGTATCGGTTTGGGCGTGTGGGAATTCCTTATGATCACCAAAGATATTTTTGTGATCACGGTGGGATTAATGCTGCGGTTACTTCGCATCAATCGCCATTACATGCCGGTGCCTTTTACCGGTACGCGAACGGTACTTACGGGGCAAGTTCAACAAGGGCGGGCTGTGGCTACTCTGGATCTGGATTTTGGACGTATTCGGGCCTTAGCCAGACGCACCCGGGCATCGGCAAATGAAATACTACTTACTGCCTTCGATATAGGTGTACACAAATTACTGCAGGAGCACGGCCACGTATTTAAGCAGGCGCTTTACACCAATATGCCAATTAATCTGCGCAAACCCGGTGAAAAAACCAGTGGCAATAAAATAGCCATCGTACCGGTGCAACTGGCCCATGCAGAGCACGACCCGTACCTGCGCTTGCGTCAGATTATATACCATCACCGCATTGTGAAATACGCAGCGCAACGAGCGCGGCCGGCCGCTTTCAGCGCTTATACCATTGGGATTCAGGCCATCGCTCTGGTGTTCGAATGGTTGCGAATTTCAAACTGGATGCGACCCATTGCCAATATTCTGATCTCAAATGTACCCGGCCCAACGCATGCCAAATTCTTTAAAGACAGTGAATTGCTGGCGTGTTATCCCATTTCTACTATGACACCTGGTGGCGGGGTAAATATTACCCTGATGACCTACAACGGTACCGCCAACATTGGCATGGTGTGCTGCAATAAAACCATTAAGTCGCTGCAGCCCCTGGCTAAATATTGCCGGGAAGCGTTTGATATGCTGGAAGCCAGTATCGACGATCCTTCGCTTAACATTGACGACATAGGTGAGCATGTAGAAGAAGTACCGATGTCCATTGTTAGTGACACCTAAATACAGAAGGGGTAGCATAGCGGCTTTTTGAACCGGAGCCGACTATGTGGCACTGCCCCTTATGCCAGCACCCTTTGGCACTGGCGAATGCAGAACACCAGACTAAAACCTGGCGCTGTGACAATCGCCACAGTTTCGATGAAGCCAAATCCGGCTACCTCAATTTACTCCCGGTTCAGCACAAACACTCCAAACAGCCCGGTGACGACAAAACCATGCTCAACGCCCGACGCTGTTTTCACGACGGCAATGGTTATCTGCCACTGATGCAGGTGATTGCTGAAAAAATCCGTAAACACTCGCAGTTGGCGTTATTACCAGAATTTAATTTGTACGATGCCGGTTGCGGAGAAGGCAGCTATCTGGGCGTTATTCAAGCATCATTGCAGGCCGAAGACCATCGCGTAATGGCATGGGGAAGTGATATTGCCAAGCACGCTGTCGATATCGCGGCAAAGCGCTTTAGTCACTGTCACTTTGCAGTAGCAAGTAGCGCAAGATTACCTGTTGCAGATAAGTCATTACACACAGTGCTACAAGTGTTTGCGCCAGGTCATGATTCAGAATACGCCAGAGTTATCGCCTCCGATGGTTTGTGTATTATGGTTGATCCTGGCCCGGATCACCTTTGGGAAATCAAGCAAGCTATTTACGACTCGCCGCGCAAGCATCAGGACAAAATGGGTGACATGCCCGGCTTTGAACTGCTTGAAAAAGAATCGCTGAGTTTTACCATTGCATTTACCAGTCAGGCAATGCGTAAGGCACTGTTGGAAATGACCCCTTACTACTGGCGGTTACCTATCGATAAAGCCGACGAACTGGTAAATGCTGACTTCGACGTTACCGCTGATTTTGTTGTTCGCGTATTTAAGCGGGTAGCTTAACCCTCCCGTATTTAATACCTAAGCGGTTCTTTGGTGTAGCTGGCTTCGTTATTTAATTCAGTAACCTACATGCAATTAATTAACCTGTGAAACGCCACAGGTTAAACCATTAAGTATTACTGCACACACCTGTTGGCAGAGGTTTATACAGTGCAAGCTTCCATTGCCTGATAATCTGTTGGTGTGTGAATAACACAACTGGGCAAACCACGTGAAAGCGTGGGACGCAAAGTCACCGGTCTAAGGAGTGAAAACTCTACGATAGCGGGATTGCTGGCCAGTTAGCATCAAGGACCTGTGCTCAGGCTAACTTTCCGTTCCAAATGACCCTGAAATACCTATTTGGAGCAATAAAATGACACGCATTACTCACATTAAATTGAGTATGATTGCCGGGGCAACCTGTGCAATTCTGGCATCAGCCAGCCATGCAGCACCACTGCCGCAAGTATCAGACAATCTGCCACCTCAAGCACTTAAAAATGTACCGGAAGGCAAGTTAAAACAAACCTTGCTGCGCGTTCCGCAGCAAGCAAGAGATCGCGCGTTACAGCGCCTGGCCGACTTAGGCATTCCAACTGTTGATCAGCGATTCATGGACGCAGATAGCAGTGGCGAACTTTTCTACATTGAAGAAGGACTGGTAGAGGAAGTAGAAGAAGCCGCAGAGGAAACAGGTGAACTCAACTCGTCTGACAGTGTATTGCCCGCGGTGGATGTATTTAAACTTCACACCAATCCCAATTCAGCCAATAAGATTTTTCTGGATTTTGACGGCGGTTTGATTAGCGGAAAAGCATGGGGTGGCGGTGCTAGCTACGATACACAGCCGTTTGATTTAGACGGTAACCCAACCGATTTTAACGATGCCGAGCGCGCACGAATTCACGAGATATGGACCCGCATTGCCGATGACTTTGCGGCCTTTGATGTGGATATAACCACTGAAGCGCCAGAGAGTATGGGACCCAATACCGGTTGGTTATTGTTTACTAAAGATGCTGATAAAAACGGTAAAGCTATGCCCAGTCAGGGCGCCGGTGGGGTAGCGTATATTGGCGTGTGGGGCAGAAGTAATTACACCTATTATCAGCCCGCACTGGTGTATTACAACCGTTTAGGCGGCGGTGCGGCTACCTTTATGGCTGAAGCAGGCTCACATGAAATGGGCCACAACTTTGGCCTGGGTCACGATGGAAACTCTACAACCAGTTACTACCGGGGAACGGGTGCCGATAACGATCCATCAAGCTGGGCGCCTATTATGGGGGTGGGCTACTACAAAAACGTTACGCAATGGAGCAACGGTGATTATCCTGATGCCAATCAACTGCAAGACGACATTGCCATTTTGCAAAGTCAATTAGGTGGGAGTTCGGATACCTCGGGCAATACTGAAAATCCCGTTGCCCTGGTGATCGACGAGCAAGGCCAGTTTAGTGCAACCAATCGCGAAGTCGACCCTGGTACGCTGATTGCTGCAAATAAAGGCAGTATTCAGGTAGCCGATTCCGACTGGTTTCAATTTAGTGCTGGCACCGGGCCGTTAACCATCAATGCGACGCCTGCCTGGGATGCCTTTACCCGAACAGCCAGACGTGGTGGTAACCTGGATATTGGTTTAAGGCTTTACGATGCCCAGGGTACCCTGTTGGTAGAATACACAGATAGCTACGAGACCAGTGCTTCAATCAGCACCACAGTTGCTGAAGGGCTGTATGTGCTGGAAGTGTATGGTACCGATAGCGTATACGCGTCTGATTACGGCAGTCAGGGACACTACTATTTGCGAGGGGAGATTACGCTGGGTTCAGCAGACACCACTCCACCTGATCCAAATCCAATGGAGTTTGCACAGCAACCTGAGGCAACCAGTGCTTACAGTATTACCATGGCGTCGGTGGTTGCTACAGACGACAGACAGGGCATTGTGTCTTATCAGTTTACCTGTGCATACGGCGATGCATGTGTAAGCAGTGATTGGCAAACTGAAACAACGTTTACCGCAAATGGATTAACTGCTTCCACTGAATATTGCTTTACTGTAAGCGCGCGGGATCTGGCTGGAAACGTTACCGAGCCTTCAGCTGAAATGTGTACTACAACAAACGATGCACCCGTTGAGCTAACCGCGCCTGTTGCACCATCAGGACTCACTGTTACCGATGGACAGGATGGCACGGCCATACTCTCCTGGACAGACAACAGCGACAATGAAACTACCTTTGAAATTGAGCGTGAAAAACAATTTAAGGTAGGCCGCTATAAATTCACACAACTGGTTGCCAGTCTGGCAGAAAATACCGAGTCCTTCACCCACTCAAGTGGCACCGGCTCCTATATCTATCGCGTGCGGGCTGTTAACAGTGCAGGCAGCTCCGACTGGACTTCGTGGAGTGAAGTAACGGTTACCTCAGGTAGCACGGACGGTGTTAACAAGCCATGCCGCGGGAAACAATGCTCGCTGTAAATCAAATGAGAAATTGCAGCAACACATAATCAGAAAAGCACTTAGGGATAAGTGCTTTTTTTAATCGTAATGTGATGCATTCCACGATTCAGAAATGTTATTCAGTTCCTCTTTTACATATTCCAAAGTAACAAGAAATAAGTCGTTGAATAGTATGGACTACCTGAACAGAAGTCATTATTTATTTTGTATATTGACTGGAAAATTGACTTGTGGCGGTTATCTGTATTGTGGAGAAACCGTACTGATGTTCAGCTTCAATATCAATACAAATTGCCATTATTAAAAGTACATACTAATGGTGAGTACCTTCCCACTATAAAAGGTAGCACCGACATAAGGAGTACTAATGAAATCCAAACTAGAAGTGCTTGAGCAAACTATTGCTACCATGTCTAAAGAGGGCATGGAATATATTTGCATTACTGATATTGCAAAGTATAAAAACACCGACCGATCGGATGATCTTATTCGGAACTGGATGAGAAATCGCAACACTATCGAGTTTTTGGGAATTTGGGAGCAGCTAAACAATATGAATTTTAATCCCGTGGAATTCGACGGGTTTAAAAAAGAAGCCGGCTTAAACAGTTTTACGCTCACCCCGAAACAATGGATAGAAAAGACAAACGCCATTGGCATAGTTTCAAAAGCCGGGCGCTATGGCGGTACCTATGCACAAAAAGATATTGCCTTTGAGTTTGCGAGCTGGATTTCAGTTGAGTTTAAACTTTACCTCATTAAAGAGTTTCAGCGCTTAAAAGAGCAAGAATTTGAACAACTAGGTTGGGATATTCGCCGAAACCTTGCCAAAGTTAACTACCTCATCCATACAGATGCTGTAAAAGAGTATCTTATTCCTGAAGCGCTAAGCCAACAACAAGTTGCTTATGTTTATGCAAATGAAGCCGATTTACTCAACGTTGCGTTGTTTGGCGTAACCGCGAGACAATGGCGAGATGATAATCCCAATATTAGCGGAAATATGCGAGACCATGCTAATGTCCATCAATTGGTTTGCCTGGCAAATATGGAATCAATGAATGCTCATTTTATTCAGCAGGGCATGGGGCAATCAGAGCGAATCGTAAAACTCAATAAATTAGCAATTCACCAGATGCAGGTTCTGGTTGCTGCCAATAAAGCGACAGCGTCTTTAATTCAGAGTTAAGTATGGTTTTCATGGTACTAAATAACGGGATTGTTAATATTAAAAAACAAATCGTGCATGGAGAAAGGATAATTGGGAAAGTACAAGGCCGATTTAACTTTGTGCCGTTTCGGCCTTTACCAGAACGGTTACTCCGTAAAATAAAACCGCAGGCTTTTTTCTTCCACTACCACTCGTTTGCCCCAGCGGGCAAATAAAAATTCCCGCCATACGTTGTCACTGAGGGTGTAACCTACCGCTCTGGATTCGAGTTCGCGTAACAGTTGCTGTTCAATTTTGGGTTTGTGGTAGTCCAGAATACGTTGTGTGTTGCCCTGTAAATATAACTGCAAGTAGGCCAGGGCGTGTTCGGTAGAGCCGGCAGTTACAATGCTCAGTGCTGAGCGAAGTGGTTGCCCAAGCAGCGAAGATAAACCTGATAACGGTCCTGGTATCAGTTTGTCTATGATGAACTGGGTGTCTTTAATCAAACTGTAGCGGTCATTAAGCAAGTGCACTACATCCACTTTTACGTCGGTAAATCGCAAGGTGCGACTGGCAGGGTAGTAATTGGGCAGGGCGCTTATTGAGACGGCAACATGAGCCCGGTAAATAGCGGAGCCAAGGGCGCGAATTTCTACCGCACAAAATAGCTGCAGGGTTAATCGGTTGGTACTGACAGGCATAGTTAATTGGCCTTCCAGGCATTCAAAACTGCCTTCGCCAATCGGTACTTCCAACGGTATTTTTACAGGAAAATAAGGGCGTACGATGTCGTTGAGTTCGGCTTCGCTAAATGCGTCGAAGGTGAGCCTGCCGGTTTTCAGCAAACAGTAGCCTACCAGTACGTGTAGTTTGTCCTGCCAGTTCAACTGCGATAATGCCAACACCCTGTCTGTCCTCGGTCTCTTGTTATTTTGCAACTTAAAAGTACATTTATACTTAACACGCGAGCGGCATGGTAACAAACCTGTTACGCACCACCACGTATTAATGGCGATTTATTTGTAACTAGCATACACCTTCCTG
>NZ_JBLBUE010000078.1:0-16325 GCF_047290655.1 Alteromonas sp. AMM-1
AAATCACAGCGCAAGACGTAACCGAAGCAAAAAGCGTACAACAACGCGTGAAGCAGTGGGCCGAACACACCATTACTTCAAACGCTATTGTTGTATTACCCACAACACCCGGTTGCGCACCGTTACTCAGTACACCAGCGCAAGCCTTGGGTGAATATCGAAAACAACTATTAAATTTAACTGCCATTGCCGGTCTGGCTGGTTTGCCGCAATTACATTTGCCGTTATTTACCCTCAACGGCGCCCCCTGCGGCTTATCATTGATTGGACCGGCCAACAGTGATCTAGCGCTGATTGACCTGGCACAAACCCTACTGGAAAAGTAAAGCATGACAACAACACAACATACTGCATTTACTGCCCCCCACTACGCAGCGTCGACGGTGGGCAACGAGATATTACAACGCGGCGGCACTGCCATCGAAGCCATGGTGGCCGCGGCCGCTTCTATTGCGGTTGAATACCCGCACATGAATGGATTAGGCGGTGACGGCTTCTGGCTGATCAGCGAACCCGGCAAAGCCCCTGTCGCCATTGATGCCTGCGGTACCGCCGCCGGACTGGCCACCCCTGAATTCTATGCAGGCCAAGTAGCAATCCCGTCGCGGGGTGGCAAAGCCGCGTTAACAATGGCGGGCGCGGTAGCCGGGTGGCAAAAAGCACTCGATATCAGCGCAAGCTGGCAACCTGCCATGCCGCTGTCGGAATTACTGGAAACCGCCATCAGCCAGGCTAGCTGGGGGATTGAAGTGACCCAAAGCATGTCAGATGCCAGTTTTAAAACCTACGACGACCTGGCACATAACGAACACTTCGCGCCTTTTTTAATTAAAGGTAACGCCCTTAAAAAAGGCAAAATCGTTAAACTGACTCAGCTTTCTGCTACTTTGCAACATCTGGCAGACAAAGGTCTGAACGATTTTTATCACGGCGACATTGCTCATCAACTGGCGACTGATTTGCAGGAAGCCGGCTCGCCTATTCGCCTGTCCGATTTTCAGCAGTACGAAGCACAATGTGTTACCCCGCTGTCTGTCACCACCAAAATGGGCAAACTGTATAATTTGCCTGCGCCAACACAGGGCGTAGCGTCACTGATCATTCTGGCGCTATACGACCGCGTGGCGCATTTGGGTAAAACCGATGCTGACATGGTGCACCTGTTGATTGAATGTACCAAGCAGGCTTTTATAAAGCGCAACCAATACGTTACCGATCCAAGTCGTTTGGCCGTAAACCTCGACAGCCTGTTAAGCGATACTGCGTTAGAGGCCATGGCTGCCGCTATTGATCCAGCGCGCGCATTACCGTGGCCCCATGTTGCCAAAACCGGCGATACCATCTGGATGGGCGCCTGTGATAATCAGGGGCGCATGGTGAGTTATATTCAAAGCTTGTACTGGGAGTTTGGCAGTGGCGTTGTTAGCCCTCAAACTGGCATTGTCTGGAACAACCGGGGCACCTCATTCAGTCTTGAGCCGGGTAATCTGCAATACCTGCAACCAGGAATGAAACCGTTCCATACCCTGAACCCCGCGTTTGCCGAATTGCATGATGGCCGCCGCATAAGCTACGGCACCATGGGGGGCGAAGGTCAACCGCAAACCCAGGCGGCCTTGTTCAGCCGTTATGTTTATCACAATCAGCCGTTAGACAAAGCTATTTCTCTGGGGCGCTGGCTGTTAGGCCGTACCTGGGGCGACCAGTCACACAACCTGAAAGTAGAACGCGATCTGGCTGAGTATGTGGGCGACGATTTGATTTCCCGCGGGCACGATATGGTGATTGTCGACGCCTGTAACGAACTCATGGGACATGCCGGTGCAGTAGTGCTTCATCCCGATCAACACACAGAAGCCGCCACCGATCCGCGCAGCGACGGAAAGGCGTTTGCTCAACGTTTTCAGCCAGTTTCAGAGGCGTAATTAATGCAAGTATTGTTAGAGATACTCCCCACCTTATTAGCCCTGTTAGCCACCGGGGTATTTGCGGGACTGTTAGCCGGTTTGCTCGGTGTGGGCGGCGGCATTGTCATTGTACCGGTTTTGTACTTTTTGTTTCAGGCACTGGGCGTCAGTGCCGATTCGGCCATGTTAATTGCAACGGCCACATCATTGGCAACCATCATCCCTACGTCATTAAGTTCAATTAAAGCCCATCGCGCCAAGGGCAATGTCGACTTTGAACTGTTAAAACGCTGGGGACCTTTTATTTTGCTGGGCGTATTGCTGGGTAGCTACGCCGTGACGCAAATCGACGGCGATATTCTCACGCTGATGTTCGGTATTATCGCCAGTCTGTCGGCTCTGAATATGTTTATTGGCAGCAAGTCGGCCTGGTTTAAAGCGCTGCCGGGCAACGTTGGTCAGCGTATTATTGCGGCATGCATAGGCTTGTTTAGTTCAATGGTAGGCATTGGTGGCGGTACGCTTACGGTACCTACTTTGACGTTTTGTAATTACCCTGCTCACCGCGCGGTGGGTACGGCAGCAGCGGTAGGACTGATTATTTCGCTTCCTGCTGCAATCACCATGTTAGCGCTGGGTGAAACCCCCGCTGACGCCCCAACCGGCACTTTTGGTTTGGTTAACCTGATTGGGTTTGCCGCCATAGTACCGCTTACAGTGCTATTTGCGCCTGTCGGCGCGGGCCTGGCCAGCAAACTGGACGCCGCCAAACTGAAAAAAGTGTTTGCGGTAGTGTTGCTGATCACCGGCGTGCGCATGCTTGCCCAAAGCTTACTTTAGGAGCAACGATGAAGCCTTTAACTCTTCCTCCACGTTTATTGATGGGCCCTGGCCCGATTAACTGCTATCCACGCGTACTTCAGGCCATGTCACACCAGTTGGTGGGGCAATATGATCCGACTATGACCGGGTGCATGAATGAAGTCATGGCCCTGTATCGCCAGGTTTTCGACACCCAAAACCAGCATACCGTGCTGATTGACGGCACCTCGCGTGCGGGTATTGAGGCCGTGTTAGTGTCTTGCATTGAGCCGGGCGATAAAGTACTGGTACCCATTTTTGGCCGGTTCGGGCACTTGTTGTGTGAAATTGCAGAACGTGCCGGTGCGGATGTGCACAGCATTGAAGTGCCATGGGGCGAAGTATTCGAACCAGAGCAAATTGAAGCGGCCATTAAACAAGTACAGCCCAAAGTGTTAGCCATCGTACAAGGCGACACCTCTACCACCATGTTGCAACCCTTGGAGCATCTGGGTGAGATTTGTCGCCGTCACGATGTGTTGTTTTATTCGGATGCCACTGCGTCTATTGGCGGCAACCCTTTTCATACCGACGCCTGGGGGTTGGATGCGGTGTCGGTTGGCCTGCAAAAGTGTTTAGGCGGTCCATCAGGCAGCGCCCCAGTGACATTAAGTGAACGTTACGTTGAACTGGTTCGCACCCGTCATCACATCGAAGCCGGGATCCGCGAAAAAAGTCACAAAAGTGCGCGCGGCAGCCGTATCCGCTCCAACTACTTCGATATCCCCATGATCCTGGATTACTGGGGAGAATCGCGCCTGAACCATCACACTGAAGCGGCATCCATGCTGTTCTGTGCACGTGAATGTGCGATTAACCTGCTGGAAGAGGGAATTTCACAGAGCATTACCCGACACAAAACCGCCGGAGACGCTATGCTGGCGGGAATTCAGGCCATGGATTTAATCCCCTTTGGCAACCTGAAGTACAAAATGAATAACGTGGTGGGCGTGGAAATTCCAGACTGTGTAGACGGAGAAGCCATTCGTCAGCAGTTGTTACTGGATTTTAATATTGAAATTGGTACCAGCTTTGGGCCGCTGAAAGGCCGTATCTGGCGCATTGGCACCATGGGATATAACGCGCGACAGGATGCGGTATTGCATACCCTGCAGTCACTAGAAACGGTGTTGCGTCGCGCTGGTCACAAAATGGCACTGGGCGAAGGTGTGGATGCTGCACTCAACGTGTATGCAACAGCGGGAGCCGCTAATGAATGAGTTTGCCGAACTGGCCAATGAAGTGTTAAGCCGCTGCGACCAACTCGGGCTTATCAGTCAATCGCCAGGGATGGTAGACCGTCGTTACCTGACTTCGCAGCATCGCCAGGCCAATGATCAGGTTGCCCAATGGATGCAACAAGCGGGCATGCAAACCTGGCAAGATGCCGCCGGAAACCAGTGGGGGCGCTATAAAAGTGCCAACCCCGATGCGAAGGCATTTGTATTTGGCAGTCATTTGGATACCGTACCCAATGGCGGTAAATACGACGGTATACTGGGCGTTATTGCGCCTCTGGCTGTGGTGCAGTATTACTTCGAGCAAGGTATTCGCTTTCCCTTTCACATTGACATTGTGGGCTTTGGCGATGAAGAAGGCACGCGCTTTGGTTCTACCCTGTTAGGTAGCCGGGCGCTAACCGGTCGCTGGCAGGAAGACTGGCGCAATCTGCGCGACAAAGATCAGGTATCACTGCCCGATGCGCTAACCCATTTTGGTTCATCGTTTGAAAATATCGCTCAGGCGAAATTAGACCCTGCAACTCTGCTGGGTTATCTGGAAGTTCACATTGAACAGGGCCCGGTACTGGAAAATCAATCTCTACCGGTAGGTTGGGTAACCGCCATTGCGGGCGCTAAGCGTTACGACGTCACCGTAAATGGCATGGCGGGTCATGCAGGCACCGTCCCCATGCCGTTGCGTCAGGATGCCATGACTGCCAGCAGCGAAATGGTGCTGGCGATTGAATCAATCGCCACTGAGCATGCTGTGGTAGCAACGGTTGGACGCATGGACGTTAAACCTGGTGCGGTAAACGTAATCCCCGGTCAGGTGAAATTTTCACTGGATATTCGCAGTGAATACGACGATATGCGCGACCGCGCTCTTGATGCCATTTTGCTCAGACTACGTGACATTGCAACACGCAGACGGGTAGACATTAACTGGCAAATGACCCACATGGCCAACGCAGTACATTGTAACCCTGCGTTATCCCAAACTCTGGCTCAGGCCATTGAATTAACCGGCATCAAACCGCTGAGTTTACCTTCTGGCGCCGGCCACGACGCCATGGCAATGGACGCTATTTGCCCGGTTGGTATGTTATTTGTACGTTGTAAAGGTGGAATAAGCCATCATCCGGGCGAATCCGTTACCCACGCTGATGTACAGGCAACACTGCAGGTATTGCAGCGATTTTTGGACAATTATTCTCAACACTAACAAGGAATACCACGTGAAAATACCTCGAATTTATCATGATGAGCAAGGCAAGAGTCACTTTGGTGAGGCTGAGATCCCGTTGTCTGATGGTGGCCCAATCGGCTTACTTTCAGAGAAGATCCCCGCTGGTTCGATTATTTTTCGCGAAACACCGGCAGATTACAATTTTAAATGGCACCCTGCCCCGGCACGCCAGTTGTTATTCATCCTGAAGGGCCGTGCTGAGTTTACTGTGTCGTCTGGTGAGCGCCATGTATTTGGGGCGGGCGACGTATTGTTGCTGGAAGATACTGAAGGCGAAGGCCATTGCAGCAGAGCCATGTACAACGAAGTACGCCATTCTATTTTTGTTACCTTGCCTGACGGCTTTCCGTATTAACATGCCACGCCTGAGAATAGCAGGCTGATTCGATATGAATCAGCCGCGCCCTCAAATGGTGCAAACCAAATAACATGGCGCCAATCCTGCTTTTAGCATCCCGCTAAACTTCATTAATTTCATACTGTTAACTATTAGCACCGCAAACAGACCAAGTGGTCAGGTTTTTGCTTTAATGCTTTATTCAACAGTGTGTTATGGGAAGCAGTAATTGATGTGGGGCAAAGAGGTGTGTCGGTGGCGTGTTAAGCTTATTTTGGGGCTTAAATTAAGGCTAAGTGCATGGCGCCTTGTGGGGCTTTGTGTTGGGATGAGCCTGTTCAGCTTCACAGCAACTGCAGCAACAACTGACATGGACAAGTGGTTCCGCAGCTTTAAACAGCAAGCCACCGATAAGCAGCTTTATCAGTTGTTATGGGCTTTGCCCAAAGGCGGCGACTTGCACCATCACCTGAGTGGCGCAGGTTTTAGCGAATGGTGGTTCGACATTGCCACCTCCCCCGATCGCAACGGTGGCTATCGTTACTACACCAAAACACGCATTCTGCAATGCCGTGGTTATGGCACCAATGAGTATGGCGCCGATCCGCAATTCCTGTTATTTCGCACCATCCAGTCGTCTACCTGGCAGGCATTATCTGACTGCGAGCAACAGGAATACCAACGCCTCGAAGCGTTAACTGATGAGCAAAAGCAGGCTTTTCTGAACAGCATTCGGCTCGATAAAGCCCACGAAGGCCGTAACGAATTTTTTGAAACCCACTGGCAGCGACTCAATGAACTGGTAGTTAATCCCTATATTGGCGCGCACATTTTACTGAAAAATATGCAGGCCTTCGCAGCTGAAGGGCTCCAGTATCTGGAAACCCAGGTCAATGTTGATCGCGCCCAGGATAACACCGGCAACCCACTAACCCCGGAGCAAACCCTGTCGGTGTATCTGGACATGCTTGCAAGCCCTGAGGCCAGGGCCACGGGTGTGACCGTGCGTTTTCAGTATGCTCTGCTGCGCTTTTTGCCAAACGCGGAACAGCACCTAGCCTGGATGTACGATTTTGTGGATCAACATCGCGACATTTATGTCGGCATTAACATGGTAGGCAGAGAAGATAATGACAAGGGCTATCCATTGCGTTTCTTGTCTGCGCTTCGCTCACTTCGCCAGCGCTACCCCGCTATAAACCTGGCCATTCATGCAGGTGAAGTGGACGAACCCAATCAACATGTGCGCGATACCCTGTTATTGGGCGCACAGCGTATTGGGCATGGACTTAACACGATTACCGATCCGGACACCCTGCTACTGATGCGCCACGGGCCCTATCTGATAGAAATAAACCTGATCAGTAACAAGTTGCTGGAATACACGCCCGACTTGTCGACTCACCCGTTTCCGGAATACCTGCGTACCGATATCCCCGTTGCCCTTACCACCGATGATCGCGGCATGTGGGACAGCACCTTAACCGATGAATATTTTGTAGCAGTTCATCACTTTAACCTGTCGTGGACTGAACTGGTGACGTTAGGTGAAAACTCGCTTAAACACAGCTTTCTGGCTCCGGATGATAAAGCTATTGCGCTTAAGCGCTATCGCCTGAGCGTAGCGGAATTCGAGCAAGCAGTACGTTCAACCTCCGCTACATTGCCCGCACTGCCGTCAATGAGAGGCTTTATGTGCGAGTACTACCCAACTTTGTGTGAAAAAGGATAACACTATGCCGCAATCTCAGGTTTTATATGGTCTGGACGACTGCCCCAATTTCGCGGTGAGCCTGACGGCGGCAATTCAGCATGTGCTGGCGAGTTTTATTGGTGTAGTTACCCCTACCCTGATCATTGCATCGGTGTTGGGCCTGCAGGCCGAAGTGCCATATTTGATTAGTATGGCGCTGCTGGCAACCGGCCTGGGGACCTATATTCAAACCAAAGGAATAGGGCCGGTAGGCAGCGGTCTGGTGGCCATTCAAGGTACCAGCTTTGCTTTTTTAAGTGCCTTAATACTGGTTGGTAGCACCGTAAAAGAGCGCGGGGGTAGCAACGAGGATATTCTGGCTATGATGCTGGGGGTGTGCTTTTTTGGTGCATTTATTGAAATTGTGCTTAGCCTGTTTATACAGCAAATTAAACGCGTGATCACACCGGTCACCACAGGCGTAGTGATCATAGCGATCGGTATTTCCCTCATCAAAGTGGGCATGACCGATTTGGCCGGTGGATTCAACGCCGACGCCTTTGGCAGTGTAGAAAATTTGTCACTGGGATTGGGCGTGCTACTGGTAATTATTTATTTTAATGCCTGTAAAAACCCTTGGTTACGTCTGTCTGCCATTTTCATTGGCATGGCACTGGGCACATGCGCCGCGTTCTTCATGGGTATGACCAATTTTTCCAGTCTGGTTGATTTGCCATGGTTCAGTGTGCCCCAACCGTTCAGGTACGGCATCAACTTTGAGTGGGATTTGTTTTTGCCTATCGCGCTGATTTACTTTTTCACTGCCATTGAAACCGCTGGCGACCTGACCGCCAACAGCTTGTTCTGCAAACTCCCCATTACTGGCGAAAGTTACTTTAAACGCATTCGCGCTGGCATTTTGGGTGATGGCGTCAATTCACTGATTGCGGCAATACTGTGTACCTTTCCCAATACCACCTTTGGGCAAAACAACGGGGTGATTCAAATGACCGGCATTGCCAGTCGCAAAGTGGGTTGTTTTGTTGCTATGGTGTTTGTAATACTGGGATTGTTCCCCTTTATTGGTGCAGTATTGCAGGTGATCCCAAAACCTGTGTTGGGTGGTGCGACACTGGTGATGTTCGCCATGGTCGCAGTGGGCGGTGTTAAAATATTAACCAGCGAGCCACTTGATCAGCGCAATAGTCTGATTACTGCTTGTTCGTTAGGCATGGGATTAGGTGTCATGATGGTTGGTAACGTGGTTGCTCAACTGCCTGCCTGGCTGGGTAATATGCTCACCTCGCCAGTCACTACCGCGGGCCTCACCGCCATTGTCCTGTCGGTTATTCTGCCCAGACAAACTGCTACACAAACTCCCGTTACATCAGAATCTTAAGTGCATTCCAGTATCACTGTAGCAGACTGAACTTCTGTTACAGTGTCGTGCTCCCCTCACCGACTGTAAAGAAAATAGTCCACTGATGAAAATCTAACCACTGGTCTTACGTTTGTGGTGCATTTAGAATCCGCGCCTCACCGCATTGGTGCATTCAGGCATGGATAACAGTAGCATTAACATATCGCTAACAATCCCTTTCTTTGCCATTGATTTTTTATCCAAAAATATCAATCACTTACTTCAAAACAAAATCCTGACCACATGGACAGGAATCTGGCATCAAAACTGCAATGTAGCAGCCGTAAAGCTAGAACGTTATTACTCACAAGAACTCTTACACTCGAGGAACACCATGAAAACCACAAACTTCAGTGTGGCGCCTATTGCGCGTGCCGTCACTACCGGGTTACTGCTTCTTGCCCCTGTAGCGGGTTTCGCTCAGGAGGTACCCAGTGACTCAGAGATCGAAAAGATCGAAGTAAAAGGCTCACTAGGCAGCTTGCCTGGACAGGACGTTGAAGCCGTTTTCGGATTTGGAAAGTCTATTTTGGAAACGCCTCGCTCGGCCTCCACTATCAGTGATGAGCAAATGGAGCGTTTTAACGTATCAGACATCGACGAACTGGTTGCGTTTGCACCGGGTACGTTTACTCAGTCATTCTTCGGCGTTGCAGGATCACTCGATATTCGTGGTAATCCTGGTGAAGCCTATTTCCGTGGCGTAAAACGCCTGGACAACCCGGGTAACTACCCTACGCCAATTGGTGCATCAAGCCGTATCGACATCGTACGTGGTCCGGCGTCACCAATTTATGGTCCATCAAAAATTGGTGGTTACCTGAACTTTAACCCTAAATCTGCTCGTGCCTCTTCAGGTCAATACCTGGATGAGCCCAAAGGCGCTCTGTCTTACACCCACGGAACCTGGGAAAAGAGCATTCTGACTGCGGAAGTTGGCGGACCAGCTACCGTTGCGGGCAAGGAAATGGGTTACTACGTTTACGGTGAAGTAGAAAACTCAGGCAGTTACTACGAAAACAGCGCAACAGACCAGTCAATTCTGCAAGCGTCTTTTAACGTTGATTTAGCCGATAACCTGCGCATTGAGTTTGGTGGGATGTACCACAAATACAACGGTAACCAGGTTGCTGGTTGGAACCGTTTAACCCAGGAACTGGTAGATAACGGTACTTACATCACAGGTACAGCGCAACCACTTGATACCGACGGTGACGGTTCAATCTCTCACGCTGAATACGGCGCGGTGAACCTGGCAGGTGCAGGCTTCTTTTATGTACCAGCAGCATTTACTGATGCGGATGCGCTGCCGTTAATGGCACTGGAAAACGTAGGCACTACTACCCTGCGCGGTGACCAGGTATTGGTTGCGCCTGATGATCAGTTGGGCAACGTTGCCAACACCTACTACTTCGATATTATTTACTTCGCAGGCGACTGGGAAATCAAAAACCAGTTGTTCTACGATGCCTACGACAACATCAACGAAAACGCTTACGGCTTCTCTCAGTTCCACGACAGCTGGGTAGTTGAAGACAAGCTGATTTTCGCAACCAGCTGGGAAATTGACGATCTGTTTGCTCAGGTTCAAATCTCTCCATCTGTGCGTTACACCGACTTCCTGCACGGCGATGACTTTACTTACGAGTATTTCAACCGTCGCGATCTGACTATGCCATCATCTGCACTGGACCGTCGTGAACTGGCTACCCGTATTGGCCGTAACTTCGACAACTACGATGAAGGTAACTACCTGGATCTTGGTTTCGCAGTAATGACTGATCTAACCTGGGATTGGGGCTTAAACGTGGTATTAGGTGCGCGTTATGACACCATCGACATCGAAAGTACTTCTCGTGTAGACCTGTTGCTGGGTTCTGATGGCACAGAAGCGCCTGTTACTGAAAAAGAAACGGTTGACGGCGTGTCGTGGAATACCAGTATTTCATACACCACCCCAATCGGTTTGATCCCTTACATCACGGTTGCTGAACAAGCTACACTGGTTGCGGGTCAAGGTGCGGAAATCGGTGTTGGCCAGTTGAACAACGCTGACGGCAGCGGTGCATTCGATACGTCAGAACTGCTTGAATACGGTTTGAAAGGTTCTCTGCTGGACGAATCTCTGTACTTCGCAGTGTCGTTCTTCGAACAGGAACGTACAGATTACAGCACGCAAAACACCGTAACCAACAACACTACCCACAACGAAGGTGTGGAGTTTGAATTGCGTTGGGTGGTTAACGAGAACCTGGTTGTGTCTGCTGGTTACTCAAACGTTGAAGTAGTTAACTTAACTGCTCAGGAAAACGGTACACAGTTCGGCTTCCTGGGTGCAGAAGACCTGGTTAACCTGACTGATCCGTCACTGGTATTCGGTGGTAACGTAATCGGTTTGAACCTGGTAAACCCAAGCAGCAGCAACCCAACGGCGAAGAAAGCCGGTATGCCGGAAAACATCTATACGCTAACAGCAACGTATGACTTCCAGAATGGTTATGCTACCAGCGTAAGTATTATCGATGTTGACGCCGTAGCGTCAGGCTTCTCTGGCGCGGTTACCCTGCCAGCTTACACTCTGGTAAACGCCGGTCTGTCTTATCAGAACGAAAACTTCGGGGTTAACCTGACCGTGAAGAACTTAACGGATGAGCGTTACTTCCGTGCGAACTTCCCTGACCTGTTCGGTAGCCAAATCGTGTTACCCGAACTGCCACGTCACTTTAACGTGAAGTTCTCTTACAAGTTCTAAGCAATGTGTTGAACGTGTAATCACAAAGGCATGCTCTGGCATGCCTTTTTTATGGAGCAAACTATGCGATTATTATTTGTACTGGCTGCTGTATCCTTATTGGCAGCATGCCAGCCAGCCGGTTCCCCATCGGGCTTCCCGCCAGGCCCCGGAGAGAATGGACCAGGATTTGAAGGTGGCATGCCACCGCCACCAATGCCCCAGCCAATTGAAATAAAAGCGGTTGTGGTAACTATGTTTGAAATGGGTGAAGACACCGGCGACAAACCCGGTGAATTCCAGTTCTGGCGCGAGCGCTATGGCTTAACCGAACAATTCGCGTTCCCGCAATCCTTTCACGACATCTATTTAAACAGAGAAAAAGGCGTATTGGGGATTGTAACCGGAATGGGGATCAGCCGGGCATCGTCGGCCATTATGGCACTGGGTTTGGATCCGCGCTTCGATTTAACCAAAGCCTACTGGCTGGTTGCCGGTATTGCCGGCATCGACCCACAGGATGGCTCTATTGGTTCAGCGGTATGGGCCGACTACCTAATTGATGGCGATCTGGCGCACCAGATTGACGCCAGGGAAATTCCGCAGGACTGGAAAACCGGTTATTTCCCATTATTCGCCAACGAACCTTACCCGGATAACGGCACCGAGAATGTTGCGCGCAATGGCGAGATGTTTCAGCTCAGCACCGGCCTGGTAGACTGGGCTTTTGCGCTTACCAAAGACATCTCACTAACCGACACACCAGCCATGCAAGCCTTGCGTGGTCAGTACATCAGCATGCCTAATGCACAACTGCCCCCCAAAGTAATGCGCGGCGATCACCTGGCGGCATCGACGTTCTGGCATGGTAAGTTATTTAACGACTGGGCTAACGACTGGACGCGTTTTTGGACCAATGGCAAAGGCAATTTTGTAACCTCAGGCATGGAAGACACCGGCAGTTACCAGTCTATGGTGTACCTGGAACAAGCCGGAAAAGTGGATAAATCGCGCTTTATGGTGCTGCGCACAGCCAGTAACTTTACCATGCAACCCGACGGTTTAACGGCTGCTGAAAACCTGGCAGCAGAAAGTACCGGCGCAGGTTATGCCGGCATGCGCCCATCGTTGGAAGCGGCTTTCGTAGTGGGTAGCACGGTAATTGACGAAATCGTAGCAAACTGGGATACCTTTCAGACAACACTACCAGGCAACGAATAATCCGTTAGCCCGGTAACAAAACAGGCCTGGTTTATCGCAGGCCTGTTTTTTTTGAGCTATCGGTTTACCTTGAAACTCACTTTCCTTTGCACTTACATACCAACTAACTTATCAATTTCCCTCAGCCAGCGGTTTTTCTCGTCTGCCGGTAAAAACGACGCAACAAAACTGTTCTTCACCAGCCTGACTAATTGCGCTTCATTCATAGCCAGGTGGGTCATCAGGGCACGGTAGTTGTCGTTTAGGTATCCACCAAAATAGCTCGGGTCGTCAGCATTTACTGTAACGCACACATCGTCATCCAGTAATTCAAGGATATTGTGATCTTTCATGTGGTCAAACACACACAACTTGATATTACTCTGCGGGCACACGGTTAGTGGCATGCCTTCATCCTTCAGGCGCTGCATCAGTACAGCATCCTCACTACTGCGAACACCGTGATCGATGCGGTCGACGTGCAGTAAATCCAGTGCCTGCCAAATATACTCGGGCGGCCCTTCTTCGCCAGCGTGAGCAACGCATTTAAACCCCAGCGCCCGGGACGCAGCAAACACCTTAACAAAATTTTCCGGCGGATTACCAAGCTCCGAGCTATCCAGGCCCACGGCCTTGATCATGGGATAGTACTCTCTGGCCTGATTGAGTGTGTCGATGGCGTCTTTTTCAGGCAAATGGCGTAAGAACGACATAATTAAATATACCGACATGCCCCACTGCTGCTTCGCCTCAGTAATAGCGCGGTTAAAACCAGGCATAAATACATCAAAGCCCACCCCACGACTGGTATGGGTTTGTGGGTCAAACATGATTTCGGCATGCACTACGTTATCAATGCGGCAACGTTGTAAATACGCCATCATCAACAGATAGAAGTCATCTTCGTCACGCAATACATCTGCCCCCTGGTAATATAAATCCAGAAAGCTTTGTAAATCGTCAAACTGATAAGCGGCCTCAATCGCTTCCACTGAATCATAGGGAAGCGTCACACCGTGTTTACTGGCCAGTTCCCACATCATCGATGGCTCCAGCGAGCCCTCTATATGCAGATGTAATTCCGTTTTTGGCAGTGTCTCTATTAATTTTATTAAGCTCATGAGTTCCTTACTGGCTAACACGCGCACACATAGTTAGCAACATCACCATTTTGGTGCAATCTTAGCCCCATTTATGCCACAATATGCGGTAATAAACGGGTTAATTCTGGCGTTCATCGCGAGCAATGCACGCATTTTGTTATTTCCTATGGAGTCTAGCAGATCCCGCACCAACTCATTGACTAAATGGTCAGTTTTTTGCTTGTGTTCTGCTCATACCGAATTATAAACATCCACTAAAAGAGAACATTTATGTCATCCCCGCTACTAGAGCGCCTTTTTAAACTACAGGCACATGGCACAACCGTAAAAACCGAAGTGATTGCTGGCCTAACCACCTTTGCTGCCATGTCGTATATTTTGGTGGTAAACCCGGGCATTCTGGGCCTGAGCGGTATGCCCGCAGCCGGACTGATCACCGTTACCGCGCTGGCTGCCTGTTTGGGCACACTGCTAATGGCGTTTATGACAAACTACCCTATCGCCCTGGCGCCCGGCATGGGATTGAACGCGTTTTTCGCATTCACCATCTGCATGACGCGTGAAATTCCCTGGGAAGCGGCATTGGGTATTGTATTTTGGAACGGTGTGCTGTTTTTATTGCTCACGCTCACCGGCGTAAGAACGCTCATAGCAGAAGCTATTCCCCCTTCACTTAAAATTGGTGTGCAGTGCGGTATTGGCTTGTTCATCGCGTTTATTGGGTTGAAAAACGCGGGGTTAATTGTGGCCAACCCGGCTACCTTCGTTACCATTGGTGATTTATCTAACCCCGCTGTAATGCTGGCCCTGGCGGGTATTCTGCTCACAGTGGTACTGGTGATGAAGCGGGTAACCGGCGGTATTCTTATCTCTATCGTCTTGCTCACATTAATCGGCACACTCATTCCAACCGAAAATGGTGCATTAACGGCCACGCCGGACGCCATTGTGGGCATGCCTGAACCCATTAGCGACACCTGGTTTGCCATGGATATCATGTACCCGCTGGAACACTTTGCCGAAACCTGGGATCTGATCTTTGCCCTGATGTTCGTGAATATGTTCGATACCATAGGCACACTGATTGGTGTATCGCGTCGTGCCAATCTGCTCGATAATGAAGGCAAGCTGCCTAAAATCGGTAGCGCCATGACCGCAGATGCCACCGCCAGTGTGGTTGGTGCTGCATTGGGTACCTCACCGGTGACCAGCTATGTTGAATCCGCCGCTGGCGCGTCTGCCGGTGGCCGAACCGGGCTGACCGCCATTGTGGTAGCCATCTGCTTCCTGCTGGCGCTGTTTTTAACGCCTTTAATGAAAGTAATCCCATTGATGGCGACTACACCCGCATTGGTCATGGTAGGCATTTTGATGATGGAATCCATTCGTCATCTGGAGTTTGACGATCTGGGCGCTACTGCCACTGCCGTAGTGGCGCTGATGGCGATGCCGCTTACGTTTAGTATCAGTGAAGGGATCGCACTGGGTTTTATTACCTATGTAGGGGTAAAACTCGGTGCTGGTAAATACAAGGAAATCAGCCTGATCACTTATCTGTTAGCCGCTGTGTTCATACTGCGTTACTTATTAGGCTTATAAACCAACATACAACAACGGGGCATTTTGCCCCGTTGTATTTATTCCTTGTTTTATTGTGGAATCACAATGGAAAATGGGTTTGCCAGTGACGCGCGATTTGCTCGCGGGTACACAACCAAACGTTGTCGTGACCTTGCACATATTCCACAAAACGCTTTAATGCAGCGAACCGGGCTGGCCGTCCTACAATGCGATTGTGTAATCCAATCGACAACATTTTAGGTTGCGTTGCGCCTTCTTCGTAAAGCACATCAAAAGCATCTTTAAGATAAGTAAAAAACTGATCCCCACTGTTAAATCCCTGCGGCGTGCCAAACCGCATATCATTGGTATCCAGCGTATAGGGCACTATCAGCAAAGGTTTACTGTAGTGTTTATCGTAATAGGGTAAATCATCCGCGTAGGAATCCGCGCAATATAAAATGTCATCGCGCTCGGCTAATAATGCCAGTGTATTGGGGCTGGTTCTGCCGGTATACCAACCCGCGGGCTTTTTGCCGGTGAGTTGTTCGTGCAATGCAACGGAAGCTTCCATTTGGGCGCGTTCTTCCTCCAGCGGCATAGACTGATAATGGATCCAGCGCATAGCATGGCTGGCAATTTCCCAATCGGCATCCAGCATGGCTTTTAATGCCTCCGGATGACGTTGTAGTGCCATCGTCACCGCAAATACGGTAACCGGAATGTTGGCTTCGGTGAACAATTTGTGCAATCGCCAGAACCCGGCACGACTGCCGTATTCATAAATCGATTCCATGCTGAGGTGGCGGTCCGGATAAGGTTGCGCGCCAATGATTTCCGACAAAAAGATTTCCGAATGGGAATCGCCATGCAGCACACAGTTTTCACCGCCCTCCTCGTAGTTCAATACAAATTGAACGGCGATACGCGCGTTTCCCGGCCATGCAGGATGAGGGGGATTCGCACCGTATCCTACTAAATCGCGTGGATAATCACTCATTCTGCTGTCTCCAGATATTTTTGTGGCACGGCCAGCCCACAGCC